>NZ_JBEZFT010000001.1:0-48532 GCF_040649595.1 Kribbella sp. NPDC048915
GTTGTGGGTTCCGTACCCTTCACACGGGTCAGGAACCCACAACACCGTGGGTGAACCCACCGTGCGGGAACGCGCGCGGTCGTTCAACGCGGTCGTTCAACGCGGGCGTTCAACGCGGGCGTTCAACGCGGTCGTTCAGCGCGGTCGTTCAGCGCGGTCGTTCAGCGCGGGCGTTCAGCGCGGTCGTTCAGCGCGGGCGTTCAGCGCGGGCGTTCAGCGCGGGCGTCCAACGCGGGCGCCGACTCGGTCATCCAGCCCCACCCACGGATCGGTCACAAGAGCCGGACATCCGCTGCTGCTGAGCGGCCTGGGTCAGTCGTCGGCGGTTGCTGAGTGGTGGCGGTCCGTGCGGTGGTCGAGCTCGGCTCGCTGGCGGAGCATCGAGAGGTTCGTGGCCAGTTGGTCGACGACTGCGGCCGGGAGCACGGAGCCGACCCAGATGTGGAGTTCGGCCTCGACCGTCGGGTTCGCGGCTGCGAGGTCGCGGGCGCCGGTGGGCGTGAGCTCGACCAATGACGAGCGCCGGTCGGTGGGGTTCGCCGTCCGGCGGACGCGCCCGGCCGACTCGAGGCGGTCGACTGCTTTGCTGGTGGCGCCGACCGTGATCGCCATCTCGCGTGCCAGGTCGTACACCCGTGCCGAGCCGTGCTTGTCGATGTAGCGGAGGAACTCGAACTGCCCGAGCGGCAGGCCGTGCTCGGCCTTGAGGCGGGCGTCGAGGACGTTGTAGAGCCGGGTCTCGAGCCGGACCAGGTCCGTGAACAAGGATGTGAGATCAGTCACGGGAATATTGATTCCTAGGAATGTAGTTACGGATAACAATATTCCTTGGAATCTATCAGGAGGCGGCTATGAGCAGGGAACAGCGCGCGGTGGCGCGCAGCTACATCACCAAGGGGGCGCTGGGGCGGACCCCCGAGCAGCAACGAGCCGAGTTCGACGAGATCTTCGCCGAGCTCCCACTGGGCGACGACGTCACGCTGGTGTCGACCAACGTGGGTGGCGTCCCGGCGCTGGACGTCCAGGTCGAGGGCGTCGACCAGGATGCGGACGCGGTGATCCTGTACCTGCACGGCGGCGGGTACGTGGTCGGTTCGGCGCGGACGGGCGCCAATCTGGCGGCTCCGCTGTCGCGGCGATCCGGTCTGCCGGCGGTGTCCCTCGACTACCGCCTCGCCCCGGAGCATCCCTTTCCCGCTGCGGTCGACGACGCGCTGGCGGCGTACAAAGCCTTGCAGGGCGCGGGCCGCGACGTAGTGGTTGCGGGCGATTCCGCGGGCGGCAATCTGACGCTCGCCACGATGCTGGCGGCGCGCCGGGAAGGTTTGCCGTTGCCGTCGGCAGCTGTCGTGTTCTCGCCGACGACCGATCTCACGCTGTCCGGCGCGAGCCTCGACACCCGGAGCGACGCGGATCCGCTGTTCAGTCGCGAGCATATCGCCGAATACACCGAGACCTATCTGGCCGGGCACGACCCGAAGGACGAGCTGGTCAGCCCACTGCTCGCGGACCTGACCGGGCTCCCGCCGCTGCTGATCCAGGTCGGATCCGCCGAGGTGCTCCTCGACGACTCGCTGCGGCTCGCGGTCGCTGCCGCGGAACACGACGTGGACGTGAGTCTCGACGTGGTCGCTGGCGCGCCGCACGTGTTCCAGTTCAATGTCGGCGTGATGGATGAGGCCGACGCTGCGCTGACGCGCGCCGCTCACTGGCTGGCCCATCGTGGTTTCGGTGGTGGCGTCGCATAGATTGGGGGTATGAGCAGCCCGTCCGAGAAGTACGCCGCGTTCCGCTCGGACCAGGAGCATCCTGCCGTGAAGGACTTCCGGGCGCTCTACGACTTCGAGCTGGACGAGTTCCAGCTGCGCGCCTGCGCCGCCCTCGAGGACGGTCACCAGGTGCTGGTCGCGGCGCCCACCGGCTCCGGGAAGACGCTGGTCGGCGAGTTCGCGGTTCACCTCGCCCTGGAGCGCGGTCAGAAGTGCTTCTACACCACGCCGATCAAGGCCCTGAGCAACCAGAAGTACAGCAACCTGGTGAGCAGGTACGGCCCGGACAAGGTCGGCCTGCTCACCGGCGACAACTCGGTGAACTCCGAGGCCCCGATCGTGGTGATGACGACCGAGGTGCTCCGGAACATGCTGTACGCCGGTTCCAGCACGCTGCTCGGTCTGTCGTACGTCGTGATGGACGAGGTGCACTACCTGGCCGACCGGGCCCGCGGCGCGGTCTGGGAAGAGGTGCTGATCCACCTGCCGGACTCGGTGTCGGTGGTGTCGCTGTCGGCTACCGTGAGCAACGCCGAGGAGTTCGGCGACTGGCTGGAGACCGTGCGCGGCAACACCGTCGTCGTGCTCGAGGAGAAGCGGCCGGTGCCGCTGTTCCAGCACGTGATGGTGGGCAAACGGCTGCACGACCTGTTCGCCGGTGAAGCGCCGACCGCTCGGGTCGGCGCTCCCGCGAAACCGTCCAAGTCCGGCAACCCGGCCAAGGCCGCGCAGGCCGACCTCAAGGACTTGGTGAATCCGCAGCTGGTCCGGATCGCGCGCGACGACAACCGGATCTTCCGCGACGACTCGCGGAAACCGCGCCGCCGCCGCGACCTCCCGCGGAACCGGCCGTCCAAGACACACTTCACGCCGTTCCGCTCGGACGTGGTGGAGGAGCTGGACGCCGGTGCGCTGCTGCCGGCGATCTACTTTATCTTCTCCCGCAAGGGTTGTGAGGACGCGGTCGTCCAGTGTTTGCGGTCCGGTCTGCGGCTGACCAAGCCGTCGGAGCGCGACGAGATCAAGCGGGTGGTGGCCGAGCGGACGGCGGACCTGCCGGACGAGGACCTCGGCGTCCTCGGGTACCACGACTTCGCCGAGGCGCTCAGCCGCGGGATCGCGGCGCACCACGCCGGCATGCTGGCAGCTTTCAAGGAGGTCGTCGAGGAGCTGTTCGCGCGCGGCCTGATCAAGGTCGTGTTCGCCACCGAGACGCTTGCCCTGGGCATCAACATGCCGGCCCGGACGGTCGTCCTCGAGAAGCTCTCGAAGTGGAACGGCGAGGCGCACGTCGACATCACCCCGGGCGAGTACACGCAGCTCACCGGCCGGGCCGGTCGGCGCGGCATCGACGTCGAAGGTCATGCGGTGGTGCTGTGGCAGCCCGGGTTCGATCCACGGGCGGTCGCGGGCCTCGCGTCCACGCGTACGTATCCGCTCCGGTCGTCGTTCGCCCCGTCGTACAACATGGCCGTCAACCTGGTCCGCCAGGTCGGGCGGACCCGGGCGCGGGACATGCTCGAGTTGTCGTTCGCGCAGTTCCAGTCCGACCAGGCCGTCGTCGGTCTGGCGCGGCAGGTGCAGCGCAACACCGAGGCGCTCGAGGGGTACAAGGAGTCGATCGAGTGTCACCTCGGCGACTTCCTCGAGTACGCCGCACTGCGCCGGCGGATCAGCGACCGCGAGGCGTCCGGTTCGAAGCGGCGCAAACTCGACCGGCGGGTCGAGGCGCAGGAGTCGATCGAGAAGCTGAAGACCGGTGACATCATCCGGATCCCGGCCGGCCGGAGTGCCGGGTGGGCGCTCGTGCTCGACCCGGGCATGCGGTCGGAGCGCGAGGGGCCGCGGCCGACCGTGCTGACACTGGACCGGACGGTGCGGAAGCTGTCGATGGTCGACTTCCCGACCCCGGTCGAGGCGATCGGGACGCTGCGGATCCCGCGCAAGTTCAACCCGCGCAACCCGCAGCAGCGCCGCGAACTCGCCCAAGTACTGCGGAACCGCACCGACCTGCTCGGCGAGGACGGACCGCCGTCGCGCCACCGCGACGTGATCTCGCACGCCGACGACCCGGAGCTGCAGGAGATGCGGGCGCAGCTGCGTGCGCACCCGTGCCACGGGTGCTCCGACCGCGAGGACCACGCGCGCTGGGCGGAGCGGTACTTCCGGCTCGACCGCGAGAACCGCGACGTGCAGCGCAAGATCGAGCAGCGCACGAACACGATCGCGCGCCAGTTCGACCGGGTCTGCCAGGTACTCGACGCGCTGCACTACCTCGACGGCGACAAGACCACCGAAGCCGGCGACCGGCTCGCGCGGATCTACACCGAGCTCGACCTGGTGGCGGCCGAGTGCCTGCGGCAAGGAATCTTCGACGACCTGACCGTGCCGGAGCTGGCGTCGTGTCTTGCGGCCCTGGTGTACGAGTCGCGCTCGAAGGACGAGCCGACCTCACCCCGGTTGCCGCGCGGCGACGTCCGGGACGCGATCGAACGGATGGGATCGATCTGGCGCGAACTGTCCGCCCTCGAACGGGACATGCGCGTCGACTTCCTGCGGTCGATGGACCTCAACTTCTGCTGGCCCGCGTTCCGCTGGGCGTCGGGCGCGTCACTCGCCGAGGTCCTGTACGAGTCCGACCTCGCGGCCGGCGACTTCGTCCGCTGGGTGAAGCAACTCATCGACCTCACCGAGCAAATCGCCGACGCCGCGGGCGCCACCCCGCTCCGCGCCACCGCCCGAGCCGTGGTGGACCAAATCCGCCGAGGCGTCATCTCCTACGCCTCGATGGTCGACTGACCCTGCGGCGCAGGGCGCGGGAAGTGTGCACGCTCGACAGGAGGTGTGCTGGCGAAACGGCGTGCACGTCAGCAGTTCTTGCTTGCGTGCACCACGTCGGCAAGGAGACGTCCTGTTGAGATTGCACACCTGCTCGTCCTGCGTCGCCTGTGGACCGGTAGCGCGGGACTCCAGGGGCGTCGGGTCGGATTTCTGCTGGTCGTTGAGATGCGGCCGACGTCAGGGGTACGTGGACCTGTGGGGGTGACAGACTTTGCGGAGCCCCCGTTCGAAGGAGAAGACGTTCGTGGAGTTGTCGCGCCGGGATCTTGGCAAGTTGGCGATTGCTACTGGTGCTACGGCCGCCGCGGGGACCGCGGTCGGTTACTCGATCGGGCGGCCGGCGGATGCGGCCGCGACGTGGCAGGTGACCGGGACGGCGGTGCCGGCGTTGGCCGGGTTCGACGAGCAGATGAAGGCGTTCATGCAGGCGCGCGGTGTCACGGCGGGGCAGGTCGCGGTGACGTACAAGGGGCGGCTGGTGCTTGCCCGCGGCTACAGTACGTCGACCGCGCTGTCCGTGCAGCCGACGTCGTTGTTCCGGATCGCGAGCCTGTCGAAGTCGTTCACCGCGGCGGCGATCGTGAAGCTCGTCCAGGACGGCAAGCTCAGCCTCTCCACGCCGGTCGCGAACATCCTCGACATCACGCCGGCGAGCGGCCTGACCCGCGACCCGCGCTGGTCGAAGGTCACGCTGTGGAAGGTGCTGCAGCACCTCGGCGGCTGGGACCGCGACGTCTCCGGCGACCCGAACTTCAAGGACGCGACCATCTCCCGCACGCTCGGCGTACCGCTGGAGCTGAAGCACGCCGACGTCATCAAGTACATGGCCGGGCAGAAACTCGACTTCGACCCGGGCACCAAGTACGCGTACTCGAACTTCGGGTACCTGCTGGCCGGCCGTGTCATCGAGAAGGTCAGCGGCCTGACCTACGAGAACTACGTGAAGCAGAAGCTGCTGGCGCCGTTGAAGATCACGCGGATGTCGCTCGGCTGGTCGATCTCTCGGCACAGCGGTGAGACGGCGTACGAGTCGCAGTACTCCGGGCGGACCGTGCTGGACGGGTCGGGCAAGACGGTGCCGGCGCCGTACGGATCGTTCAGCATGCGGATCCAGGACGCGAACGGCGGCTGGATCGCGAGTGCGCCGGACCTGGTGCGGTGGGCGAAGATGTTCGACGCGCCGTCGAGTGTGCTGAACAGTACGTCGCTCGGCCGCGTGTGGGCGAAGCCGTCGACCGGCGTGAACGCCAGCGGCTGGTACTACGGTCTCGGCTGGCAGATTCGCCCGGTCACCGGCGGCACCGGTCGTAACACGTGGCACACGGGCAGCATGCCGGGCACGTACACGCTGCTCGTCCGGACGTCGGGCGGGTTGAGTTGGGCCGCGCTGTTCAACCGTCGCGACGACGCGAGCGGCGAGTCGTACGGCGACATCGACGCCGCGATGTGGAAGGCCGCGAACGGCGTGAAGTCGTGGCCGACCCACGACTTCTTCCCGAAGTACTTCGCCTGAACGCAACGCGACTCGCCCGTCGGCCGACGCGTTCACCAAGTGCTTCCGTGCGACGGGGGCAGATCGGTGACGGCTGGTGCAACTGCGACCGTCAGAACATGGACGACGGCTGGTCCAACTGCGACGGCCGAAACATGGACGACGGCTGGTGCAACCGCGACGGCCGGAAAATCGGTGACGGCTAGAACATCAGCGCCCGGAAGTGCGGCGTGCTGACCTGAGCCTCGCCCGCCATGTGGGTGAGGATGTCGCGGAAGGTGTCGATCGCCTCGTCGCCGAACGTGCGCCGCAGTCGCCGTTCGTAGTTCTGGTGGTACTTGCGCGCCGCCGTCAGTGCCGCCTGTCCGCGCTCGGTCAGGTGCAGGAGACGGGCACGGGCGTCGCTCGGATCGGGGCGGCGCTCGACGTATCCGCGCTGCTCCATGTCGTCGACGATCTGGCCGGCGCCCTGCTTGGTGATCTCCAGCCGCTCGGCCAGGCCGCTGATCGTGGTCGGTCCGTCGTTCAGCGTGCGGAACACGAAGCCGTCCGATCGGCCCTGGTCGTCGAACCCCTGAGCGGTGACCTGCGAGCGCAGCCCGCGGACGAACTCCTGATCCGCGAGCAACAGCAGAATCCCGATGTCGATCTTGCCCGAACGCGTCATGTCGCCCATGATAGTCAAGCTGGCTTGGACAAGCTAGCTTGACTAAATGAGATGGGGGACCGTATGTACGTCACACTCGCGGCAGATGCGCCGCGCTTCGCACTGAACGGGGCCGAGTTCACCGGGTACGCGGCACCGAGCCGTGGATCAGCCGGCCTGTGCACCTGGCGGCTCACGCTGCCGCCGGGGCATGGCGGCGACGCGCCGCACACGCTGGACCGGGACGAGGTGTTCATGGTGCTCAGCGGGACCGTGCAGTTCGCTGCAGACGGCGACAAGCTCGGTCCGGGCGACGCCGTCGTCGTAACGGCCGGTGAGCCGATCGCGCTGACCAACCTCGGCGAAGACAACGCCGAGCTGATCGTCGCCATCACCGCCGGCTTCACCGGCTACCTGGCCGACGGCACGGCCGTCCAGCCGCCGTGGGCCCAGTAGCGGACGAAGACCCGTTAGCGGTCAGCAGCGGCGGTTCGGTGCGCTGTACGTCGTCGTACTGGGGGAGGCGACGTAGTAGTTGGTGACCCACGCGGCGTCGCTGAGGCGGTCCCACGCGGACGTGGTGCCGACGCGTGAGCCTGCGCGCTGGCAGGTGATCCACGCGAGGGAGCCGATCGGCAGTGTGCCCGGGTACGCCGAATACGCCGTACCCGGGCCGCGTCGACGGGTCAGACTGTTGACGGTGGTCTGGTAAGGCAGCGAGCAGCCCGGGATCGGTGCGCTGTAGCCGGTCGTACTGGGGGTGCGGACGTAGTAGTCGATGACGTACGTCCCGTCGACCAGCTTGTTCCACACCGTGCTGGTACCGATCTTCGGTCCGAACGTCTGACAGACGATGCGCACCGGCGAGTTGGCTGTGATGGTCGCGCGGACCGGGTAGGCGGTGGACGGCCCGCTGTAGGAGTAGATGGTGGCGCGGGCCGTGTACGTGTACCAAACACTCGCCACCGGTGCGTCGAAGCGATCGCTGTCGATGTTGAGCGTCACGCCGCCATGCGTCTCGTTGTGGTCGCCCTGGTACTGCTTGCCGCGCTGACCGACCGCCCAGAAGGTGTTGGGCACCGTTGGCCAGTTGGTCAGTGAACTGTTGTTGTCCCAGCGAGCGATCCACAGCGCGTCCGGTCGCGCGTACGAGCTGGAGTTGTACGCCGCTGCCAAGTCCACCGCACCGGAGTTCTGGTGCGCGTACACGCCGGACAGGAACCCCAATGCGTGCAGTTGCTTCGTCCAGGCGGACAGGTAGCGCAGCACCGTGGTCCGGCAGGTGCTGTCGTTGATGTTGTAGTGCTCCATGTCGGCGTAGAGCGCGCTACCGCCGAGCAGATTGAGCGCCCTCGCCGCCGCGACCGCGTCGCGTGCCTGTAGCGCGCCCTGGGAGGTTGCTGACGGCACAGTCATCTTGACTGCGTTGGTGCGGGTGGTGCATGGCGCCTGGTAGCCCATGAAGATCGGGATCAGCCGGAAGCCCATCCGGGTGACGCTGCTGACCCAGCTAGGCGTCAGCTGCGGCTGCGCGCAGGTGCGGTTGACACCACCGATGTAGACGCCGACGGCGCGGTACGGCGAGGACAGCCACGCACTCATCTGGGCGACGCTGGGCGCGGTACAGGTGTCGAACGCGAGCCCGGTGAACCGCGTCGCCGTCGCCCCGGCCGCGTACGGCAGTGGAGTGGTCGGCTCGGCGTGCGCCGGCGTACTGAGAGGCAGGACGAAGAGAAGCGTGAGCGCGGCGACGAGAGCCTTGGTCTTGAGCACGGTGACCACCCCAGCTCTCAGTAGACGCTGAGTGGTGCGCCGCAGCAAGGCGGGCAGGGGTTAAGTTTGAGCGCAGAGTACGTCTCAGAAGGGACACGTCATGCCGGAGATCGTGGAGCTCGGGGAGCGGCCGTACGTCGCCTTGCGCGGCAAGGTCGCGATGGACGGGATCAGCGCGTTCGCGGATCGGCTGGGCGAGGTGGTGGACTGGCTGGCCGCGAAGGAGATCGCGCCGAACGACGCGCCGTTCTTCAAGTACGACGTGATCGACATGGAGACCGGGCTGGAGCTGGAGATCGGGTTCCCGGTCGACGACCTGCGCAGCGGCGAGGGCGAGATCGTGACCGGTGTCCTGCCGGCCGGACGGTACGTGCGGACCCGGTACCACGGTCATCCGGACGGGCTGCGGGAAGCCACCAGTGACCTGCTCGCCTGGGGCGACAAGGAAGGCGTCGCGTGGGACGTCGACGGCAACCGCTGGGCCGCGCGGCTCGAGATCTACCTGTCCGATCCGCGTGAGGTCCCCGACATGAAGGACTGGGACACCGAGCTCCAGTTCAAGCTGAAGGACTGAGTGCCGACCGTCCTCGCGGGCGTGGCGCGGCTCGATCCGGAGCGGATCCGCCACGTCGCCTCGCCGCTGATCGAGCTCGGCTGCGCGCTGCACGTCCTGGCCGAGCCTGCGCACCACGACCGGGTCGACTGGGCCGCGGCGCTGCCGGTGTCCGCCGAGCTGCGTGACGAGCTGGCGCAATGGAGCTGGACCGTGCGCGCGGTGCGGGCCAGGTTCTTCGCGACCAGCCCGGCAACTGGCGTACCGTCCTGGCCGGACGAGTTGGCGGCGCTACGTTCGCGTCCGCCGGAGGAGCTTGCCGCCGAGCTGGTGCGGCCGTTGCGGGGTCGTCCGCTGAGCAGTCACTCGGTCGATACAGCCGCCGTACTGCACTGGGCACGCAGTCGAGGCCGCTCCGTCGCCGCACTGGTCGAGGCGCTGCTGACGTCACCTGAGGAGCCGGTGCGCCGGTTCCTGGACGTACTGGACGCTTGCTGGCGTGAGTGGTTCGGTGCGCTCTGGGAGGAGTCGCACGCGACGCTGGCGGCCCGCGGGCGTCACGATCGCGATCTGGCGGCCCGGCACGGTGTCGCGGCGATGCTGCGCGCGCTGGACAGCGCCATCGACGTACGGGACCCGGACAGTGTCGTCGTGCAGAAGGTGCAGAGCAAGCGCATCGACATCAGTACGCGGTCGCTGCTGCTTGTGCCGAGCAACTACATCGCACCGCACCTGTTCGTCGGCGAGATCCCCGGCGAGCCCATCACGATCATCTACCCCGTGACCGGACGTACTGACGCCGTACCGGCGGCTCAGCAGATCCGGGCGCGGCTCGACGCCCTGGCGTCCCCGGACCGCCTCCAGGTGTGCCGCGCCGTAGCCAGCGAACCGCGAACCGCGGGGGAGATCGCCGCGCTCTGGGGCCTGCATCCCACACAGGTCACTCGGCACCTCCGCGCTCTGACGCGAGCCGGACTGGTCACCGCAGAGCGGGAGGGCCGCTTCGTCGCCTATCGCCTGAACAACGACGCCTTGACGACACTCGGCTCCGACTTGCTGACCTTGATCATGCGTTGATCAAGCGTTGACCCATGTTGATCCCCCTTGCTGGCACGGCACGTTGATCCGGATGTTGATCCGGCATGTTGATCCGGCATGTTGATCCGGCATGTTGATTCCGTGTCGATGCACATGTTGATCCAGCGTTGACCATATTGATCGCATTGATCGTGTTGATCGACTGACGGAAGTTGGCAATCCAACGACGGGACGTCAACCCCGATTGTTGGATGGACAGCTGTGACCACCTCTCTCTCGCCCGCGGTTCGACGGTTGATTGCCGCCACACTGGTCAACACCCTGGGGAACGGCGTCTACGCAGCAGTCGCAGCGCTTTACTTGACCCGCGCCGTCGGCCTGTCGGTCGCACATGTCGGCGTAGGTCTCACAGTCGCCGCGCTGGTCGGTTTGGTGACCAGTACGCCGCTGGGAGTCGTTGCGGATCGCCTAGGACCCAACCGGGCGTACGTCGCATTCCTGCTGCTCCAGGCGGTCACGATGAGCGCTCTTACCCAGGTGCGTTCGTTCGAGTGGTACGTCGCCGTCGCAGCCGTCACAGCGATCGCCGACTCGGGTCAGCGCGGTGCGAAGGGCGCACTCATCGCCGGACTCGCACCGCCCGACCAGAAGGTCCGCACCAGGGCACTGCTCCGCGTCGTCACGAACATCGGCATGGCGGTCGGCATGGGAGCCGCCGGCGTCGTACTCGCGGTCGACCGGCTCGAGGTATACGTCGTGGCGCTGCTGGCCAACGCTGCGACGTACGTGCTGACAGCCGGACTGGTGCGGTTCGGGATGCCGACCGTTGCGCCGGTGCCAGCGGCATCAGGACCGTCTGCGCTGACGGCGGTGCGGGACCGGCGGTTCCTGGTGTTCGTCGGGCTGGATGGCGTCCTGAGCATGCACGGGGCACTTGCCCAGGTCGGCATCCCACTGTGGGTCGCTACGGCGACGGACGCGCCACGCTGGATCATCTCGGTCCTGCTGGTGCTCAACTCGGCTGCAGTGATCCTCCTGCAGGTCCGCATCTCCCGGGGTACCGAACACCTCAACGGAGCCGCTCGGGCCGGCCGACGCGCGGGGCTGCTGTTGGCGCTCACCTGCGTGGTGCTGGCGCTGTCCGACGCCACGTCGGGGGCAGTGACGATCAGCCTGCTGGTGGCAGCTGCCCTGGCGCATGTTGTGGGCGAAATGCTTCAGTCCGCGGGCGGCTGGGGGATCAGCTTCGAGCTGGCGCCGCCTGGCGCGCAGGGGCAGTACCAAGGCGCCTACGCCATGGGGCGTCAGGTCGGAGACCTGGTCGCGCCGCTTCTCATCACCACAGTGGCTGTGTCGTGGGGTTGGCCCGGGTGGTTGCTGACGGCAGCTGTGTTCCTGGTGGCCGGTCTGTTCGTGCCGGTTGTCGTGCAGGAGCCGGAACGCGCTATGCAGCCACAGGTCTGAGCAGGTCGCGTAGCGCACGAGCAGCTGCGAAGCCGGCCCGGTTGGCCCCAATAGTGCTGGCCGACGGACCGTACCCGACCAAATGGACACGTGGGTCGATGACTGTGGCAGTGCCGTCCATACGGATGCCGCCAGACGGCTCGCGCAGGTGCAGCGGCGCCAGGTGAGCCAGATCGGCCCGGAACCCGGTGGCCCACAGAATGGTGTCAATGCGCAGCCGGTTGTCCACAGGCGCGGCGGCACCGTCCCACTGCGTGTCAGGATCCCACTCGACTCCGTCCGCTGTGATGCGCGAGAAGATCGGCAGCCGCGTGTAAACGCCGCGGTCGGCCGCCGCCTGCTCCTGCGGGCGCAGGTGCAACCCAGTGACGCTGACGACGCTGCGCGGCGGCAGTCCGGCGCGGACGCGTTCCTCGACGCGCGCCACCACCTGACGCCCGTACTCCGGCGTGAAGTCCTCGCCAGTGCGCCACACCGGCGGTCGACGCGTCACCCAGGTGGTCGTGGCCACCTCGGAGATCTCTGCGAGCAGTTGGACAGCAGATGCGCCGCCGCCCACGACCAGTACGTGCTGACCGGCCAGCTCGGCGGCACCGCGGTAGTCGGCCGTGTGCAGCTGCCGCCCGCGGAACGTCTCGATCCCCGGGTACCACGGGATGAACGGCCGGTCCCACGTCCCGGTCGCGTTCACCAGCGACGCGGCCTGGTAGCTGCCCTGGGACGTCTCCAGCTCGAAACCACCCGCAACGGACCGGACGCTCTCCACCGCGACAGGCCGCAGTACCGGGAGCTCGAACCGCTTCTGGTAGTCCGCGAAGTACGCCGGCACGAACTCGTTGGCTCGCTCCGCACCCGCACTCGTCGGCACCGGTACACCGGGCAGGTTCGCGATGCCGTGGACGTCGTGCATGGTCAGCGAGTCCCACCGGTGCTGCCACGCGCCGCCCGGTTCGGCGTTGCGGTCCAGCACCAGCACCTCGTCGTACGGCGTGAATCCCAGCCGCACCAGGTGGTACGCGGCCGACAGCCCCGCCTGTCCCGCACCGATGACTGCTACCTCGAGCACACCATCGTCAACACACCGCCCGCGCTGCCTCTTCCCCGCTACCGTGACGACATGGACCTCGGCTCGGCGTACGGCTTCCGCATGGACTGGATCGTGAGCTTCGTGGCGGTGGCGCGGTACGGCGGGTTCTCGGCCGCTGCGAAGGCCGTGTACCGCGGCCAGTCGCGGATCAGCGAGCATGTCGCTGAGCTCGAGCGCGCGCTCGCCGTACAGCTGTTCGACCGCACCGCGCACCCGCCGCGCCTCACGCCCGAGGGTCGTGCGCTGCTCCCGCAGGCCGAGGAGATCCTGAGCCGCGTCCAGGGCCTGTCCGCGGGCGGAACGGTCCGCCTCGGCACCTATCCGAGTGCCGCCGCGTGGATGTTCCCCCAGGTCGTACGGCGGCTGCCGGCGGGCATCCGACTGCTCCTCGTCGAGGGACCGAGCGTGGACCTGGAAGCCGAACTGGTCCGTGGTGACATCGACCTGGCGATCCGCCCGGTGCATCCGTTGGTGACCAGCGAGGATCTCGTGCACGAGGTGCTGTGGCGGGAGCCGCTCGTCGCGGTGTTCCCCGCGGACCACCCGCTCGCCGCCCGCGAGTCGGTCGGGCTCGGCCAACTGGCCGAGCTGCCGCTGATCTCGATCGGCGAGAGCGACGGACCGCGGCAGTTCGAGTCGCACCTGGCGTTCGCCTCGAAGGGGCTCAGCCCGGAGTCGGCGTTCCGCACGAACCAGCCACAGACCCTGCTGTCGCTGGTACGCCACGGGCTCGGTGTCGGTGTCACCAACGAGCTGGCGGTCACCACCGCTGATCTGACCGGCGTCCGGCTCGTCGCGATCCACGACGCGGACGTGGACCGTCAGGTCGGACTGTTCACCCGCCGCGACCGGTCCGCGTCACCAGCGCTCGCCGCGGTGATGGACGTCGTACGGCAGGTCAGCGGATGAACTGGTCCACGTAGTCCGCGCCCAGACCGTTGGCCCCGTAGTGGTCGCGGCACAGCTGGATCTTGGTGAACGTGTCCTCGTAGCCGGTCTGGTTGCCCTGGTCGTCCACGTAGATCATCGCGCCGGAGATGTTGAAGAACGTGATCATCTCCGTGCAGTCCTCGGGGACGCGCAGCGTGTGGATCTCACCGGGCGGCTCGTAGACGAACGACCCGGCGTCGGCGACCCAGTCGTGTTCGTCGTACTGCCACTTGCCCTTGATCACGTACCCGAACACGGCGCTCGGGTGTCGGTGCCGCGAGACGATGCCGGCCCGCGTGACCTTGAGCAGGTTGCACCACTGGCCGGTGATCGTGTTCAGCATCAACGGCCGGAACCACACGTCCGCTGCCTGCGGCACCCACAGCCGCTCGTCGTCGGGTACTGCCTGCACGGCGATCTCCGCCGGGACACCTGCGGATACCGGGATCATCGGGTTCTCCTCACATGCTCAGGTAGCCGCCGTCGACTGGTACGACGGCGCCGGTGACGAAGCCCGCGTCCGGGCCGGCCAGAAAGGCGACCACGCCGGCCACCTCGTCCGGCGTACCCCAGCGGGCCATCGGTGTACGGAACAGGATCCGGTCGGAGGCGACCGGGTCGGCTTGCAGCGCGGCAGTCAGGTCAGTGGCGATCCAGCCCGGTGCGACCGCGTTCACCCGGATCCCGTCCGGCGCCCAGGCGACCGCCAGCGACTTGGTCAGCTGCACGATCCCGCCCTTGGACGCGCTGTACGCCGGTACCAGCGGGCCGCCGAAGTAGCTCAGCATCGAGGCCACGTTGACGATGCAGCCGCTTCGCGCAGCCAGCAGGTCATGCGCCGCCTCAGCCGCCCGCATGGCGCCGGTGAGGTTGATCTCCAGCACCTCCCGGAACACCTCCGGCCGGTGCTCGTCACCACGTCGAATGATGCCCGCGGCGTTCACCAGCACGTCCAGCCGCTCCAGCGACCCGATCAGCTCCTCCAGCGCCCCATCAGCTCGCAGGTCCAGCTCCACCTCCACCAGCGAACTGTCTGCTTGCAGGTCCAGTTCGGCGTGCTTCAGCGAACTGTCTGCTCGCAGGTCCAGCTCCGCGTCGTCCAGGGAACCGGGAGCTCGCAGCTCCGGCTCCGCGTCGTCCAGGGAATCGGGAGCTCGCAGCTCCGGCTCCGCGTCGTTCAGCGAGCGGTGGGTTCGCAGATTCAGCGCGGCCTCGTCCGGCGTGAGCCCCGCCGCGATCACGTCCACCCCGTCCGCAACCAGCCGCCGCGCAACAGCCGCACCGATCCCGCTCGTCCCACCGACAACCAACCCGACCCGCCGCATGCCCTCGATCCTGCGCACCACCTCCACCGCCCACAACCCCAACCCGAACCCCGGATAGCAGCGATCCGCCCCGAGCGCTGACCCAGCACGCGCCGGAGACCCCTCCCACCACACGCCGATCCCTGGACGGTGCCTGGCTCGTGCGCGAACCCTCCACTTCAGTGGTTATCCCTCGATCTGGAGGGTTGCCCAGCCGAAATTCGAGTGGGCAACCCTCCACCTGAATGGGCAACCCTCCAGTTCAATGGGCAACCCTCCACCTGAATGGGCAACCCTCCAGTTCAATGGGCAACCCTCCACTCGAGGGGATGCCCATTGAAGTAGGGGGTTGCCCAGCCAAAATTTGAGTGGGCAACCCTCCACTTGAGGGGTTGCCCAGTGAGGTGGAGGGTTGTGCCGGACGGCGGAGGGCGGAGCTGCCTGAGGGCGGAGCTGCCTGGGGGCGGAGCTGCCTGAGGGGTGTCCCGGCCGGTGCGGGAGGGCCTGAGGCTGGGGCTCGCCGCATCTGACCTCGGAGTTCCGGGTCGGCCGGCTTTGCGTCCGCGAGCGCGGGCGGTCGGCCCCGGGCGGCGGGTACGGCGAGTGGGTCGGGTGGGTCGGGTGTGGCGAGTGGGGCGGGTGTGGGAGTGGGGCGGGTGTGGCGAGTGGGGCGGAGAGACCGGGGTCAGCGGGGAGGTCGGGGTCAGCGGGTGCGGCGGGCGCCGGAGCGGCCGCCTGCTACTGCTGCGATCAGGGTGATCAGGGCTGCGGCGGCTACTGCCACCAGGCCGCCGGTGGTCAGGTACTCGTCGGTGATCGCGACGGACGGAAGGTCCATCCGGCTCAGGATGTCGTACTCCGCGCCGGCCACTGCGGCGAGTCCGGCGACGATCGCGGTGACGACGACGCCGAGGAGCCAGACGCCGAGTCCGTGCAGGGCGCCGCGAGCTCCGGCGAGCCGGCCGGCGACGGATCCGCCTGCGTAGTAGGCGATCGCCAGGATCAGCAGCAGGACCACGATGGAGGCTATCCCGACCGTGCTGGCCGTGCTGGCGCTGTCTTGTGCTTGTGTCCAGTTGATCGTGAGTGCGTAGTCGAGCGCGGCCGCGACGGCGCCGACGATGCCGGTCAGCAGCGCGATCATGCCGATCGCCACCAGCCAGCCGTAGAACGTCGACCCGCTGCCGGCCTTACGACTGTCGTCGACCTCGACTCGATCAGGATCGGCGACCGTACGCCGATCGTCGTCGAACAGCTCGGACGGCCCGATTCGTTCGACGCGGGTGTCTTCGTCATGCTGCTGGGTCATCAGCTTCTCCTCACCGGACAAGCCCCGTGTGTCATCCCAGTACCCCCGGGTGAAACCAGCACCCGTCACCAGCAGCGGTCAGCCAGCAGCGGTCAGCCAGCCGCGGTTACCCAGCAGCGGTCACTCAGCAGCGGTCACTCAGCAGCGGTCAGCCAGCAGCCGTTACCAGCAGCAGATGCCGGCGGCCGCCGCCGGCAGGAGTCCGTAGCAGTGGTTGCCGGCAGACCGGCTCAGAGGAGTTCGTCGATGCGGTCGTGGTAGCGGCGGCCGGTTTTGCCGCCGACGATGGCGGCCAGGAGGGTGAAGACCAGGAGGGCCGCCGCGGCGACACCGGACCCGAGCAGGAGGGTGTTGTCGGAGATCGCGACGTCCGGCCGGGTGATCTCGTCGACCACGCCGTACTGGCTGTCCAGGAACCAGCTGACGCCGCCGGCGACCAGGCCGACGAAGACGGCGATCATCCAGACGCCGAAGCCTTGCCGGCCGCCGTCGAAGCGCGCCAGCCGCCCGGCCACGTATCCGCCGATGAAGAACGCGAGGACCAGCATGAACACAGTGACGCCGGCCGCGGTGATCAGGCTGGCGCCGGGCTGCGCCTTCGCGTCGCCGTAGGTGAAGTCGAGGATCTGGGCGGTGCCGAACGCGACCGCGGCGACGGCCGCCGTCAGCAGCACGGACATCGAGATCGCGATCAGCCAGCCGAAGAAGGCCGCGCCGAACTTGAACCCGCGATACGACAGCAGTTCCGGATCGACGTCGGCGTCGGTTTCGGTCTTGGCAGGCGGCGTGCGGAGCGGCGGGTCCGGCGTGATCGCGATCGAGCTCATCGCCCGGGTCGCGGCGGCGCGGGCCTCCTCGTAGCTCTGCGTGCTGCCGTCGCCGGCGGGGGCGGTGATCGTGGCGGTGTCGCCGGGGTACTGCTGACTCATCTCCGCGGGCTCCTCACAGGTCGGTTTCGGGCGGTCCCTACCCGTCCGCACCGCACCTGACACCCACCGCACCCAGCTTTAACCGACTCCTGGGACGTCCTCACTCACCGTTGCCGGGTACCGACGTGGGGTGAAGACCAGTGTGCCGGCGGGGCGAGGCACAGTCCGGGTCTGTGACGACCCGACCAGCAGCAGGCACCGCATGTCAACCGTTTGCGGGTCCAGGTTCGCCAGCGTGGTCACGATGATCGTTTCGTTGGGACCGCCGACATCCCGTCCCACAACGACCGGCGTACCGGGTGAGCGGTGCTGGAGCAGCAGGTCGCGCGTTGCCTCCACCTGCCACGTACGAGACTTGGATGCCGGGTTGTAGATCGCGATCGCGAGGTCTGCCTGGGCTGCGGCGGTCAGACGCTCTGCGATCACCTCCCACGGCTTGAGCCGGTCCGACAGGGACAACACGCAGTAGTCGTGTCCCAGCGGTGCCCCGACGCGGCTGGCGACGGCCTGGGCGGCTGTCATGCCAGGCAGCACCCGTACGGCGATGTCGGCGTACTCCGGTTCCGCAGCGGCCTCCGTTACCGCGCTGGCCATTGCGAAGACGCCCGGGTCACCGGACGACACCACGACGACTGTGGAGCCCTTGCGGGCCAGATCGAGCGCGAACGCGGCGCGCTCCGACTCGACGCGGTTGTCCGAGCCGTGCTTGCGCTGCCGCGCCCGGTCCGGCAGGCGGTCGATGTACGTCGTGTAGCCGATCAGGTCGTCCGCACCCGCAATGGCGGCGCGGACCTCCGGCGTCATCCAGTCCGGACCCGCAGGCCCCAGCCCGACCACTGTGACCGACCCGTCGGTGGCTGTCTTCGGCTCAGGTGGCGTGAACGTGTTGTTGATCGGACTCGGGAGCAGGGCGAGCGAGAAGTACGGCACCTCGTCCGGGTCGACGTCGTTGAGCCGCGCCGTCCGTTGCGCGTCGGTCGTCGCACGTTCGACGTACCAGGCCTCGTCTGCGCGCCCGGCGAGCTCGAACGCCTCCCGTACGCCGCTGAACGTGCGCCCGAGCTTCATCACGGCTGCGGCGTCTGTCGAGCGGAGGCGCTCAGCCAGCACGTCCGGCGGCAGCGTGCCGGGTAGGACGGTCAGGACCTCGTCGCGCTCGCACAACGGACGTCCGAGTACGGCGGCCGCGGCGCTGACCGATGTCACGCCCGGAACCACCTCACACGGGTACCGGTCCGCCAGCCGCTTGTGCATGTGCATGTAGGAGCCGTAGAACAGCGGGTCGCCCTCAGCGAGCACTACGACATCGCGTCCCGCGTCCAGGTGCGCAGCGAGCCGCGCGGCGCAGTCGGCGTAGAAGTCGTCCATTGCGCCCTGGTAGCCGCCAGGGTGGTCGGTCGTCTCAGTGGTGAGCGGGTAGACCAGGTGCTCCTCGATCTGGCCCGGTGTCAGGTACGGCGCGGCGACCGAGCGCGCGATGCTCCGCCCGTGCCGCGCACTGTGGAACGCGATCACGTCCGCGGCGCCGATCAGCCGCGCCGCCTTGACCGTCACCAGTTCGGGGTCGCCGGGTCCCAGCCCGACACCCCACAGCCGCCCGCTCACTCCGCCTCACTCGCGATCGCGTTCACAGCGGCCGCGGTGATCGCGCTGCCGCCCCGGCGTCCTCTCACCACGAGGTACTCCAGTCCGAGATCGTTTGCTGCCAGGGCTTCCTTGGACTCCGCTGCGCCGATGAAGCCGACCGGGATGCCCAGCACGGCTGCGGGCCGCGGTGCGCCGGCTGCGATGACCTCCAGCAGCCGGAACAGCGTGGTGGGTGCGTTGCCGATCGCGACGACCGCACCGTCGAGGCGATCGAGCCACAGGTCGACGGCAGCTGCGCTGCGTGTGGTGCCGAGCTCCTGGGCCAGCTCCACGGTTCGCGGGTCCTGCAAGGTGCAGACGACCTCGTTTTCGGCCGGGAGTCGTCGCCGGGTGATGCCGGCCGCGACCATTTGCGCGTCGCACAGGACCGGGGCGCCGTTCTGCAGGGCAGTGCGGGCGCTCTTCACCACGCTGGGAGACCAGGCGAGGTCCTTGACCAGGTCGGTCATGCCGCACGCGTGGATCATCCGGACGGCCACCTGTGCCAAGTCGGCGGGCAGGCCGTCGAGTGCCGCCTCGACCCGGATCGTCGCGAACGACCGCCGGTAGATCTCCGCGCCGTCCCGCTCGTACTCGTAGCTCACACTCGTTTCCCGTCCATCAGATAGCCGTTGCCCACAGCAAGAAAATCGACAAATCGGCCGGCCGGTTTCCCGCACCGCCGCTCGCAGCCCGACCAGTGCACGCGCCGCCCGTCCCTGCGCAGCTCCGGCAGCATCCGGGCGGCGTCCGCGCGGACATCAGCCAGCGCCTTGGCACAGCCGGGCCTTCCGGCGCAGGCGGTGACACCTTCCCACACCGAATCCGGCGTGGTGATCAGCCCGACCTCCGCCAGCCCGACCTCAGCCAGCCCGGTCGTGCTCACTGGCACCACGACAGATCGCCAGGGCGTGATGCGGATGTCGTCGCCGGCTTGGGATAGTGCAGCCGCCTGCTCCGGCGTCAGACTGCCCAGCGGCACGGTCACCACCAGAGCGCTCCCATACCGACCTGCGGTCAGTTGTGTGGCCTTGGTAGGCACGTCCTCCGTTGACTGCAGGCCGAGGCGCTGCAGGATCCGCCCGGCGCCGTCGGGGACCTCAGCGATCCGCCACTCCTGGTCGCGCACGTCCAGGAACGCCTGGGCCACTGCCAGCATCAGCTCCGGCACCTGATCCCACTGCACGCCAACTGCCCGCGTTCCGAGGCTCAGCAACGCAGACTGGTCGTCAAGCGCACGTACGGCGACATCAGCCTTCAGATCGGCCAGATCGCCACGCCCGTCATCCAGCGTGAACAAAAAGCGTCCAGGCAGGTCAGCCAGAGCAGGCCGGTTGCACAGCGCTCTGTCCAGTGCGGTCGCCACGGGCAGTACGTCGTACCGCGACCGCTGGTCCAGACCGGACAGCGGCGATGCCACGATGTTGCGCACCAGCTCGTGCTGGAGGGACGGGAGCAGCCCGGCGGCATACAGCCGGTCGGACAGTTGGCGTGGTCCGTCAGGGCGCAGTCCCCTTAGCTGGACGTTGGCGCGCGATGTCAGCTCCAGGCGACCGTCCCCGAGGTCGGCGGCAGCTCGACGCAGTACGTCGACCTGCTCGGACGTCAGCCGCCCGCCCGGGACCCGTACGCGCGCGAGACCGCCGTCCGCGGCCTGGTGCACCGCCAGCACACCAGGGCACCGATCGCCTTCGCTCCTCGCCACAGCGGTGATGCTACGTGGCCGATTCCTGCTGTGTTCTGCCCCACAGCCGGGACCGGCTGGATGATCTGGCTCGGGATCATCCATTGGCGGACGATCCGCGGCTAACCTCGACGGTATGGCGCACGTTCCCGACCTGAGCGGCTATCTCACGCGTGCGGGGCATGTCCTGGAGACGCAGCTGGCCGCAGCGCTCTCGGGAATCGGCCTGACACCGCGGATGCACCACGTGCTGCGGTGTGCGCTGGAGGCCGAGCGTACGCAGATCCAGCTGGCCGAGCTCGCGTACCTGGACAAGACGACGATGGTCTCCACCGTCGACGCTCTCGAGAAGGCCGGCTATGCGGAGCGGCGGCCGTCCGCGTCGGACCGCCGCGCCCGCATCATCGCCGTGACCGGAGCCGGCGCCCGGATCGCGGCCGAAGGCCAGGAGATCGTCGACCGTGTTCACGCCGAGGCGCTGGACGTGCTGACCGCTGCACAGCGCAGGACCTTCGTCGAGTCGCTCGTCACGCTGGTAGACGGCCCGCTGGCCACGCCGGTCCCTCAGCAACCGGTGCGCCGGCCACGGCAACGCGGTGGGTGACCTACCAGGCCCTGGCTCAGCGCAGGGCGTTCCAGAACGCGCACTGGTGCTCTGCCGTCAGATCGACGCGCTGGATGCCGCCCTGGTCCGTTGGTGCGAGTGACAGACCCTTGACGTGCTGAACGCCGGTAGCGGACCAGCGTGGTCGGTCAGGGCCGTTCGGGTCGCCGGTGCGGGCGAACGCGGTCCAGTAGTCGATCATCTGGTTCGACAGCAGTTGCTGCGTCTCCGACATCGGAAAGTCGTGCCCACCGAGCCGGAACAAGTAGGGCAGCTCCATGGCATGCGCAGCTCCCAGCCCGGGCGCTGCGATCGGCGAGTGCTTGTCAGCGAACTCATACGCGTACACAGGCACCTCGCGGGCCGCCTGCTGGTCCGTCGCGACCTGCGAGCACGACCAGAGCCTGTCCGTTGTCACAGCACCCCACGCCGCCGCCGGAGACTCGTAGCGGTCCTCTGGGTAGTGCCGCAGTACTTCCGGCGCCTTCGCTGCACCGACAATGTTGCGCACCAGCGCTGGATAGTCCTTGATCTCGCCGAACGCGGACAGCCAGGCGTTCGCCTCGTCGTGGTTGTTTCCGGAGATCATCGGCACCCGGTGGAACAGTCCGGCGCGCATTGCTTTCGCCGGGGCGAGCGGTACGACGGGAGTCCCGCCGTACCCGATCTGCGTGAACTGGAGTTGGTCGTCGACGAGGGCGTCGGCCTTCAACGTGCGGAGGCATTCGAGCGTCGTGCAGTCCTTCGCGGCCGCCCACTCCCGGCCGTTCCGTTGTACTCGGCTGACCGGGATCCACGGCGAGTCGGCGGTCTGGCCCGGGTACTGACTGTTGCGGGCCCAGTCGAACGCGCACGACCCGCTCTGCATGATCGCCTTCGCGAACAGGCCCTTGGCAGTCGGCGAGGTCAGCTGCGTGCAGACACTCATCCCGCCGGCGGATTCGCCCGCGATCGTCACGTTGCGCGGATCACCGCCGAACGCGGGGGCGTTGCGCTGCACCCACCGCAGCGCGGCCTGCTGGTCCTGCAGGCCGAACGTACCGGAGCCCGGCAGGCCCGGATACCCGAAGAAGCCGAAGATGCCCAGGCGGTAGTTGACCGTGACAACGACCACGTCGCCGCGGGCGGCGAACTTCGACGCCTCGTAACTGCTGCCGGCGCCGGAGAAGAACCCGCCGCCGTGGATCCACACCACCACCGCGCGCGGCGTGCCGGCCGGCTTCTTCGGCGTGGTGACGTTCAGGTACAGGCAGTCCTCGGACGTCGACCCGTCGGGCACCTCGGCGTTCGCCTGTTGCGCGCAAACGTTGCCCGGCTTCGACTCCCGTACGCCGGACCACGGCCGCACGGGCTGCGGCGCCTTCCACCGCAGCGCGCCGACCGGGGGAGCGGCGTACGGAATTCCGTCGTACACCAACGCATCCCCGACCGCCTTGCTGCCGACCAGCCCCGCGTCGGTCCGCACCACCCCGCCCCGCACCACCCCGCCCCGCTGCACCGCCGCCACCCCTGGCCCGGCGCCCGCCGCGACCAAGCCGGCCGCAACCAGCCCCGCGGCCCCTGCCATACCCATCAGTCTCTGCTTCGTCATGCCGACACCATCGGTCGGCAGACCTGTCGGCCGCGTCGCCCCAGCGGCCATATCGGTTACGACTTTGGTCTAGGGCACGCACCTAGGGCATGCCTGAGGTGCGTCGCCTGAGCAGGTAGGTGTCCATGATCCAGCCCTTGCGGTCGCGGGCTTCGGCGCGGGTCTTCTCGATCTCCGGGGCGACTTCGCGCAGCGGGCCGGAGATGAGCAATTCGTCGGGGGTGCCGAGGTACGCGCCCCAGTAGATCTCCGCGTCCTGGTCGACGTGTTCGGTGAACGCGGTCTGGGCGTCCAGCATCACCACGACGTCGTCCACACCGTCCGGCCACTCCTTCGCCAGGCGGCGGCCGGTGGTGATCTGGATCGGGCGGCCGACCTGGTTCAGGCCGACGCGGTGGCGCGCGGCGAGCGTGGACACGCTGCTGATGCCGGGGATCACCTCGACGGAGAACTCGAGCTCGCCGCGCGCCAGGATGTCGTCGAGGATCGCCAGCGTGCTGTCGTACAGCGACGGATCGCCCCACACGAGGAACGCCCCGACCTCGTCCGCACCGAGCTCGTCGGCGATCAGCTGCGCGCACACGTCGGCGCGGCGCCGCCGCCAGTCGTCCACAGCGTCGACGTACGCCGACGCCGTACGATCGCGCTCCGGGTCCTGGCCGACGACCACGCGGTACTGCTTGCTGGTGGCATACCGCCGCAGGATCTCCGAGCGCAGGTCGACGAGCTCCTGCTTGACCTCACCCTTGTCCAGCACGAAGAACACATCGACCCGGTTCAGTGCCGTCACGGCCTGCACCGTCACCTGTTCTGGATCGCCCGCGCCGACCCCAACCACCAAGATCTCCCGCATGCCCGCAGCGTACGGGAGCCATTGCCGTCGCGCTGACGCGAGGTCAGCGGGTGAATTGCCCGCGGAGCTGGTCGTTGTCACGGAGGACGACGGCGCGCGACGCTACGGTTTTGCCTGGCGCCATTCGCGTTCGAAGGGCAGGCGCCAGGCGCGCGGGGCGATGAGTTGATGGATCGCGTTCGGGCCCCAGGTACCGGGCTGGTACGGCTTGACCGGCGGCGGGTTGTCGAGGAGCGGGGCGGAGCGTTCCCACAGGGACTCGATGCCCTCGGCGGTCGTGAACAGCGTGTGGTCGCCGCGCATGGCGTCCAGGATCAAGCGCTCGTACGCCTCGAGGACGTCGCCCGCGCTCTCGGTCTCCTGCGTCGAGAACTGCATCGACAGCTTCTCCAGCCGCATGCCGGGACCGGGCCGCTTGCCGTAGAAGGACAACGAGACCCGCGACGAGTCGGCCAGGTCGAACGTCAGGTGGTCCGGGCCCTCCGACCCGACCCCGGAGCCGGCCGGGAACATCGTCTTCGGCGCCTCCTTGAAGGCGATCGAGATGATCCGCAGGCCCTCGGCCAGTTTCTTGCCGGTGCGCAGGTAGAACGGCACGCCCGCCCAGCGCCAGTTGTCGATCTCGACCTTGAGCGCGATGAACGTCTCGGTGTCGGAGTCCGGCGCGACGCCGTCCTCGCTGCGGTACCCGGCGTACTGCCCGCGGACGACGCAGTTCGGGTCGATCGGCAGCATCGACCGGAAGACCTTGTTCTTCTCCTCCGAGATCGCCCGCGGCTCCAGGGCCGTCGGCGGCTCCATCGCGACGAACGACATCACCTGCATCAGGTGCGTGACGACCATGTCCTTGAATGCGCCGGTCGGTTCGTAGAAGGTGGCGCGCTGGTCCAGGCCGAGCGACTCCGGGATGTCGATCTGGACGTGGTCGATGAAGTTGCGGCTCCAGATCGGCTCGAACAGACCGTTCGCGAACCGGAACGCGAGGATGTTCAGCGCGGCTTCCTTGCCGAGGAAGTGGTCGATCCGGAAGATCTGCGACTCGTCGAAGGTCT
This sequence comes from Kribbella sp. NPDC048915, assembly GCF_040649595.1. Classification (NCBI taxonomy): domain Bacteria; kingdom Bacillati; phylum Actinomycetota; class Actinomycetes; order Propionibacteriales; family Kribbellaceae; genus Kribbella; species Kribbella sp. NPDC048915. Next base: position 24,546 of record NZ_JBEZFT010000001.1, read on the forward strand.
CGTGGACGAAGTTGTTCAGTTCGATCGCGCTGGCCAGATCGTCACCGAACGGCTTCTCCATCACCACCCGGGCGCGCTCGACCAGGTCGGCGTCGCGGAGCATCGCGATCACCGACTGCGCGGCCTTTGGAGGCACCGACAGGTAGTGCAGGCGGCGCGCGTCCGGGCCGAGCAGTTCTTCGGCAGCCTTGACCGCGGACGCCAGCGCCTCCGGCCCGGCGGTGACCGGCACGTACTCGATCCGGTCGGCGAACTGCGCCCACTGCTCGTCGTTCAGCTTGTGGGTGCCGAACGTCTCGACCGCCTGCCGGGCGCGCTCGCGGAACTCGTCGCAGCTGATGTCCTCGGTGGCGGTCCCGATGATCCGCACGTCCGGCGCGAACCGGGACTGTTGCAGGTACGCCAGACCGGGCAGCAGCTTGCGCTTGGCGAGGTCGCCGGTGGCGCCGAACAGCACGATCACGTGCGGCGCGAGCTGCTCCTGGTCGCGCCGCGCCGGTCGCGATCCCGGGGCCGGATAGGCAATGGTCTGAGTACGGTCAGGCATTCAGTCCTCCCGAGGACGCCACCGGTACCAACACTCTTCGCAGTCTAGGTCGCGCCGGTGACAGCCAGGTGTCAGGCCGATTGCCACAGGCCCAGGATGTTGCCCTCCGGGTCCTTGAAGTACGCCGCGTAGCCCATGTCGCCGACCGCCATTTTCTCGCGGACCGGCTCGCCGCCCAGGCTCTCGACCGCCTTCAGCGTTGCGTCGATGTCCGGCACGTCGAGGGTCAGCACCGGCCTGGTCAGGTCCTCGGTGCGCTGGAACATCCCGCCGTTGATGTACCCCGGCTCGGTCGGCCTGCCCTGCTCGTCGACCGGTCCGGTCGTCACCATCGTGTAGCCCATCTCGGGCATCTCGCTCAGGTTCCACCCGAACGCCTCGCGGTAGAACGTCCGCGCCCGCTCCCCGTCCTCGTACGGCACCTCGAAGTGCACGATCCGTCCAGTCATCGTCGTACCCCTCCCGACGAGCTCCTTGACGAGCTCCTGACGAAGTTCCTTGCTGCCGACGCTAGACCTGCGAGGATGGGACGGTGAAGTACCTGCTGATGATCTGTGGGGACGAATCCGCGGCGGCGCATGCGAACGACGGGTGCGGCGGCTGGTCCGAGGAGATGGCGGAGCGCGGCGTCGTGGCCGGCGGTGCCGGGCTGCGGCCGCCGGACGAGGCGACGACGGTACGGGTGCGCGAGGGCGAGCTGCTGCTCACCGACGGGCCGTTCGCCGAGACGAAGGAGCAGATCGGTGGTTTCGTGCTGATCGACTGCGCCGACCTCGACGAGGCGATCGAGATCGCCTCGAAGCACCCTGCGGCCGGGTACGGCACCATCGAGATCAGGCCCGTGCTGGAGCCCCCGGTGTGACGTTCGAACAGATCTACCGGCAGGAGTGGGGCCAGGTGGTCGCCACGCTGATCCGGCTGACCGGTGACTGGGACCTGGCGGAGGAGTGCGCGCAGGAGGCGTTCGCCGCCGCACTGCAGCGCTGGCCGCGAGACGGCGTGCCGGACCGCCCCGGCGCGTGGCTGACGACGACCGCGCGGAACCGTGCGATCGACTGGCTGCGTCGCGAGGCAGTGGGCGCGCGGAAACTCCAGCAGCTCGCCGCCACGCCGCAGGAGCCCGAGGCGCCGTACGACGTACCGGACGACCGGCTGCGGTTGATGTTCACGTGCTGTCATCCTGCGCTGGCCATGGAGGCCCGGGTGGCGCTGACGCTGCGGACGCTGGCCGGTCTGAGTACGGCGGAGATCGCGCGGGCGTTCCTGGTGCCGGAGACCACGATGTCGAAGCGGCTGACCCGGGCGAAGCAGAAGATCCAGCACGCGGGCATCCCGTACCGCGTACCGCCGGCGCACCTGCTGCCGGAGAGGACCCCTGCCGTACTCGCGGTGCTGTACCTGCTGTTCAACGAGGGGTACTCCGATGTCGTCCGGAGCAAACTGACCGGTGAGGCGATCCGCCTGGCCAGGCTGCTCGTCCAGCTCATGCCGGACGAGCCAGAGGCCGGTGGGCTGCTGGCGCTGATGCTGCTGCACGACGCGCGACGCGAGACCCGCCTGACGTCCGACGGTGCGCTGGTCACACTGGACGAACAGGACCGCACCCGCTGGGACCACGCCCAGATCGCCGAAGGCGTCGCAGTGCTGGACAACGCACTTCTCCGCAGCGACCACGGGCCGTACCAGATCCAGGCCGCGATCGCCGCGTGTCACGCCACGGCCCGCACCGCAGCCGACACGGACTGGTCCCGGATCGCGGCCCTCTACGCCCAGCTACCTCAAACACCGGTAGTAGCTCTCAACAGAGCCGTAGCGATCGGTATGGCCGACGGTCCCGCCGTAGGCCTCCACCTGGTCGACGAACTCGCCGACAGCCGACTGAAGGGCTACCACCTGCTCCCGGCCACGCGCGCTGACTTCTTGCGTCGGCTGGAGCGCCGGCCCGAGGCGGTCAAGGCCTACGAGGAGGCCCTCGCCCTGGCGACCACGGACGCCGAGCGCAGATACCTGGAGAAAAGGTTGCGGGAGGTGTCTGTCCGCGCCTGAGTCCTTCGTCGGTGGGGCATGACGGATATCAGAGCTGCTGTGGCAGCTGAGCGAGCAGAGTTGACCGACGTACTCGCCGGGCTGGCCGACGACGACTGGGACAAAGCGACGCTGTGCGCGGGATGGCGGGTGCGTGAGGTGGTCGCGCACATCACGACGCCGTACCGGATCTCGACGCCGAAGGTCGTGCTCGGGATGCTGCGTGCCGGTGGGAGCTTCAACCGGTACGCCGATCGCCAGGCGCGCCGTGATGCTGTGGAGCTGACACCGGCCCAGCTGGTCGATTGTCTGCGCCAGAACATCAGCCACCCGTGGAAGCCGCCGGGCGGCGGCTACGAGGGATCGCTGTCGCACGACGTGATCCACGGACTCGACATCACGGTTGCACTGGGCATCGATCGTCGCGTGCCGCTCGACCGGCTCCGGATCGTCCTCGACGCGGCGGGGCCTCGTCAGCCCAAGTATTTCGGTGTCGACCTCACCGACGTACAGCTGCAGGCCACAGACCTCGACTGGACGTACGGCGCCGGCACACCGGTGACCGGCACCGCTCAGGACCTCCTGCTCGTCCTGAGCGGTCGCCACCTGCCGCCGGATCACCTGTCGGGCGAGCCGGCCACGAGGTTCACTAGAGCGTGCGGTGGCGGAACGCCGTGACCTGACGGGCTCCGGACGGGTGGTAGCGGAACAGGCGGCCGCCGTACCGGAGCCACTCGACCTGTCCGCTCCGGCCGCGGACGAAGTTGGCGCGGACGTGGGTGGGGGAGCCGTCCGGGTTCAGCGCGAGGACGTAGTCCTTGCGGTAGAACGCAAGCCGTAGCAGCGTCTCCCCGCCCACGCCGGCGACCAGCTCGCCGCCATCAGGTGTGACGTCGAGTCCGAGGTCCTCCGGCTTGCCGTCGGGTCCGATCTGCTGGGAGACGTACGTGCCGGCGTACTCGGCCAGCTGACGGCGCGGCAGCTCACGCGGTACGGCGGGCAGGTTGCTGACACCGGCGAACTCCTGCAGCGCCCAGTCGTCCGCAAAGAGCTCCGCGACCAGTGCAGGCCCGCTCTCGGAGTTGGTCAGCAAGGTGATGGCGAAGTCTCGTTCCGGTACGAACAGGAAGCCGGAGTGCTGCCCGTACCAGTCACCTCCGTGCTGCACCACGGTCGGATGCTGAGCCGTCGGACGCAGCATCCAACTGACGCCGACACCGTTCAGCTCGACGAACAGCGTGCCGCCCGGACCGGGGTGCGACTGCATCGCCAGTCGGCCGCGCTCGCTCAGCAGCCGAGGTACCTCCCGGTGGCCGAGGTGGTACCGGGCGTACCGCAGCTGGTCCCGTGCGCTCGAGTACAGGCCGCCGATCGAGTGCAGCGCCCGCGGCATCGCGTCGAACGACGGCTCGACCACCGGTTTCCCGTCGACGTTGTTGTGCGGGTCCGCGATGCTGATCCCGTCCAGTTCGCTGCGGAAGAACCGGCTGTGCCCGAGGCCCAGCGGGTCCAGGACGAGCGCGCGGGTGGCGTCCTCGTACGACCTGCCGGTGACCACCTCGATGATCCGGCCGGCCACGCCGATCGCCGCGTTGTTGTACGAGAACACCTTGCCCAGTGGCGTGAGTTGCGGGATCTCGGCGACACCGGCGACGTACCTCGCGAGCGCGTCGTCCCCCTGCCCGGTGTCCTCGAAGTAGTCGCCCTGCCAGCCGGCGGTGTGGTTCAGCAACTGCCGCACGGTGACCCGCTGCGCGACTGCGGGGTCCTGCGTCGCGAAGTCCGGCAGGTACGCGCGCACCGGCCGGTCCAGGCTGATCCGCCCGCGCTCGACGAGCCGCATGATCGCGGTCGCGGTGAACGTCTTGCTGGTCGATCCGACGCGGAACGCGGTGTCCGCGGTGACCGCGTCACCGGTGTCCACGTTGGTGACGCCGAAGCCGCGGACGTACTCCCGGCCGCGGTACCAGACGCCGAGGCCCACGCCGGGAATCGCGTACTTCGCGAGCCCCGCCTCGACCTTCTCGAACAGCCGGCCGACCACGGCCGGTTCCCGAACCCGGGACGCCGAGGCGGGCAGGGTGGACAATGCGGCCACCGGTACGGCAGTGGCCGCGGACTTGAGCACGGTACGACGGGTGAGCGGCACGTCAACGTCTCCTCGAGCGAGTGGGATTGCTTCCGATGCCGCTATTATTACCACTGTTGGTATCAATGGATACCCTGAAAGAACCCTGATGGAGGGTCGATGGAGGAGTCGCCGACCCCGGTGCTCGACGTCCTGCTGCACCCGGTCCGCTGGCGTATCGTCCAGCGGGTGCTCGGCCGTGAGGTCACCACGACGGACCTGAAACGCGACCTGCCCGACGTCCCCACGACCACGCTGTACCGGCACGTGGCCGCACTGATCGACGCGGGCTACCTGACGGTGGTTCGGGAGCGCAAGATCCGCGGTACGACCGAACGCACCCTCAGCCTGGACCAGACCAAGGTCGGCCGCATCGACGAGCGCGAAGCGCGCGCCATGACGCCGGAGCAGCACCGGCAGGCGTTCCTGATGATGCTGACCAGGCTGGCGGCCGACTTCGATCGCATGGTCGCGAGCGAAGACCTGTCCGCGCGGCTGGACCAGCTGGGCTACTCCCAGCTCGCGCTGTACGTCGAGCGGGACGACCTGGCAACCATCCAGGACGGCTTTGCTCAGCTCGTCGAGCCCTACCTGGCGGAGGCCCCGGGCAAGGATCGGGTAGTACTGTCCGTTTTCGCGCTACCGGACAGCTGAGCGCGTCAAACGCAGGTGTGCGACGTCGAGGTAGCCAGAGGCGAAGCCGGCCTCGCTGTAGGCCAGGTAGTACTCCCATGCCCGTCGGAACGACTCGTCGAAGCCCTCTGCCCGGACGGTCGGCCAGCTGGCGTTGAACTGACGCCGCCAGCGCCGCAGCGTCTCCGCGTAGTCCTGGCCGAACCGGTAGTCGTCGTCGACCACCAGGCCGGTGTGACGCGCCACTGTGTCGTCGATCGCGGTCCGGGACGGGATCAGTCCGCCCGGGAAGATGTACTTCTGGATCCAGCCGTAGGAGTTCCGGGTGACGAGCATCCGGTCGTGTTCCATCAGAATCGCTTGTAGCGCGATCCTTCCGCCCGGCGCCAGCAGCCGGTTCAACGTGCTGAAGTAGTCCGGCCAGTACTCCTCGCCGACTGCCTCGATCATCTCCACGCTGACCACGGCGTCGTACTCGCCGGTCACCGCGCGGTAGTCCTGTAGCCGCAGCTCGACCCGCTCGGTCAGTCCGGCCTCGGCCACTCGCTTCTGGGCCAGCTGGAGCTGCTCGGTCGACAGTGTGATGCCGGTGACGAAGGCGCCACGCCGTGCCGCGGCGATCGCCAGCGTGCCCCAGCCCGTCCCGATCTCCAGCACGCGGCTACCAGCGCCGACGTCGGCCAAGTCGAGGATGCGCTCGACCTTGCGGTTCTGGGCGATTTCGAGGTCCTGGCCGGCCGGCGGTACGTCGCGGTCGAACAGCGCGGAGCTGTACGTCATCCCGGGATCCAGGAACGCCGCGAACATCGCGTTGCTCAGGTCGTAGTGCGCGCTGATGTTGTCGCGCGCACCGTCCGGCGTGTTGCGCTGGTTCCGCGGTACCCGCCGATCGACCAGCCGCCGGAATCGTTGCAGCGCAGGGGGTACTAGGTGCGCGACGTGTGCCGCGAACGGTGTCAGCAGGGCGCCCAGGTCGGTGCCGTCGCCGGCGGCCCAGTCACCGGCCATGTAGGCCTCGCCGATGCCGATCTTCGGGTTGTGCGCGAGTCGCTCGAACAGCGAGTCCGGGCGGACGATCCGCAGTACCGGTGCGTCCGGTCCACCGCCGCCACGGACCGTACCGTCCGGGTAGATCGCCCGTACCGGCGTCCGGTCGAGCATCTGGTCGACGATCAGCCGGGCGGCCCGCGCGCGGACACACAGCGGCCGCAGAGCGGGGTGTCGCAGGCAGAGTGGTTGTGCGACGGTCAGTGTGCTCATCGAAGTCCCTCCTGGACCTGGTGCTGGGGTCGTGGCATCACGGGAAGCCGGCGTCCCCACAGCCAGACCCCGTGCAGTCGAATAAGGGCAGACACCCGCTGCGACATCAGCGGCATCCGTAGCGCAGCGGTGAGGACCGCACGCCGGCTGGCCGGTCTCGGTACGCCGTCGAAGCTCGCGCCGAAGACAGTGCGGCCGCCGCGCGCCAGGCTGACCTGCACCCGCACGTGGTCGCTGTCCAGGTGGAACTGCAACTCGTAGCGGCCCGAAACGTCGTTGAACGGTGAGACGTAGAACTGCTTGGCGGTCTCGGCAGTGCCGTTCGCATCTGGTGTGAGCAGGTAGACGTGCCGTTCGCCGTAGGTGTTGTGCACTTCCGCGACGACGTACGGGCTGTCCAGGCACCAGTACACGGTCAGTGGGTCGAAGACGTGACCTAGTACCCGCGCGTTGGTGAGCATCAGCACGCGGCCGTCGTACTCGACACCTTGACTGGCGAGGTAGCGCTGCAGGTCTGCCTTGAGTGTCGGGCCGCGTCCGGCGAGGTGGTCGCGCGCGTCGAAGCGGGCGAGCGGACGCAGGTACCACGGCAGCCGGGGTACGTCGTCCAGGTCGATCAGCCACTGGTAGACGCGGTAGCGGAACGAATGCCGCGTCGGCATGGACCGCCCGTGCCGGACGAAGCCGGTAACGATCGCCGGTCGTGTGGGGAGCGACTCGGCGACCGTCACCAGCGGACCCCGAAGGACTCGGCGGCCGCGACGCCGGAGCGGCAGCCGTCCTCATGGAAGCCCCAGCCGTGGTACGCCCCGGCGAACGCGATCCGGTCGGTGTTGAGGCCGGCCAGCTTGCTCTGGGCGGCGACTGCCTGCGGGGTGTAGATGGGGTGTCGGTAGTCCATCCGCGCGATCACCCGCTCCGGGTCGACCGCGTCGGCACCGTTCAGCGTGACCAGGTAGGTCTCGTCGGTGTCCAGACCTTGCAGCTTGTTCATCCAGTACGTCGTGAGCGGCGCACCGGACCGCACCACGTAGTTCCACGACGCGCGGGCGCTCTTCGTTGCCGGCAGCAATGACGAGTCGGTGTGCAGCACGGTCGCGTTGTGGCTGTACTCGAACGGACCGAGCACCGTCTTCTCCGCAGGCGATGCGTCCGCGAGCAGGTCCAGGGCCTGATCGGCGTGCGTGGCCAGCACGACCCGGTCGAACTCCATCGTGTTGCCGTCCGCAACAGTGACGGTCACGCCGTCCGGGTGCCGTCGCACCGAGCGCACAGGTACGCCGCTCCGCACCGAGCCGATGTGCGCGGCGACGGCGTCGACGTACTGCCGGGAGCCGCCCGTGACGGTCAGCCACTGCGGTGAGCCGCCCAGGGCGAGCATGCCGTGGTGGTCGAGGAAGCGGAACAGGTACCTCGCCGGGTACGCCAGCGCGGACGTGCCACCGCAGGACCACACGCACGCCACGACCGGGACGGCATACAGCCGGGTGAAGTCCGCGCTGAAGCGTTCGGCCCTCAGGAACTCGCCGAGCGTCGTGAGGTCGTCGTCACCGGTGCGTGCGACGTACGCCGCCGCGCGCCGGTGAAAGCGCCGCACCTCGGCCAGCAGCCGCAGGAACCGCGGATCGGCGAGCCGGCGCGGCTGGGCGAACACGCCGCCGACACCGCGACCGCCGGCGAATTCCAGACCGCTGGCCGGGTCGCTGATGCTCATGCTCATCTCGGTCGGTTGCGTCTGCACGGCGAGCTCGGTGAAGAGCTTGCGCAGCAGCGGATAGGTGCGCGTGTTGTGCACGATGAAGCCGGTGTCGATCGCCAGCGGGCGTCCGGCCGGATCGGTGACGTCCTGGGTGTGCGCGTGCCCGCCGAGGCGGCCTTCCGCCTCGAACAGCGTCACGTTGTACTGCCGGTCGAGCAGGTAGGCAGCCGTCAGGCCGGATACGCCGGCGCCGATCACAGCTACGGATTCGGTCATGGTGTTGCCTCCTGCTTGTCTAAGGTCTGTCTAAAGATTAGGCAGAGTGCTCCCCTCTTGTCAAAGGTATGTACAGAGTCTGTATAGTGTTCGCCATGGAGAGTTCGATGCCGGGTGGTCTGCGAATCGGCGCGCTGAGCAAGCGCGCCGGCGTCAGCGAGCACGTTCTGCGCGCCTGGGAGACGCGGTACGGCCTGCTGTCGCCGACGCGGTCGCAGGGCGGCTTCCGGCTGTACTCCGATGCCGACGTGCGGCGCGTGCAGCGCATGCAGTCGTACCTGTCGGAAGGCCTGTCTGCTGCTGAAGCGGCACGTGCGGTCCTGGCAGAGCCGCAGACTGCCCCGCCGGCACCTGACCCCCTCGTCGCCCGGCTGGCCGAGGCGGGCGGTCCGACGAACCTGCGCGCTGCGCTGGATGCTCTGGACGAGCGTGCTGCGCATGCGGTGCTGGATCAGCTGTTCGGTGCGTTGTCTGTGGAGGCGGTCATCCGTGACGTGCTGATGCCCTACCTGCACGAGCTGGGCGACCGCTGGGAGAGCGGTGAGGTATCGGTCGGCCAGGAGCACTTCGCCAGCAACCTCATCAGGTCCCGCCTCGCCGCGCTGGCGACAGGCTGGGGCGCCGGACGCGGACCGCGCGCCCTGCTCGCGTGTCCGCCCGGTGAGCTGCACGACATCGCCCTGATGTCTTTTGGCCTCGTACTGCGCCGCTCCGGCTGGCGGGTCGTTTACCTCGGTGCCGACTCCCCGATGGCCGACGTCGAACGCACAGCTGCCACGGTGGACCCGGGCCTGGTCGTGCTGTCGGCTACCGACCGCGCGCGCTTCGATGCCATCCGCCCAGACCTCGTCCGGCTCGGACAGGCCCGGTCGGTCGCCCTGGCCGGTGCAGGTGCCTCTCCGGAGCTCGCCGCCGCGGTGGGAGCCCAGTACGTCGAACTGGACCCTGTGAGTGCCGCCGAGCGATTGGCGGACCGGTGACACGCGTTCTTGTCACCGGAGCCACCGGCTACATCGGCGGCCGGCTGGTACCGGAGCTGCTCGCCGCCGGGTACGACGTCCGCGTCCTGGCGCGGCACCCGGAGCGACTCGACACGCGTCCCTGGCGATCACAGGTCGACGTGGTGGCCGGCGACGCGTCCGACCCGACTGCGTTGACCCGCGCACTGGACTGCGTCGACGTCGCGTACTACCTGATCCACGCGATGGGCTCCGGGCGGCGCTTCGAGCTGCGCGACCGGCGTACCGCGCTGGCCTTCGGCACCGCTTCCCGGGAGTCAGGCGTCAGCCGGATCGTGTACCTGGGTGGACTGCACCCGGACGACGAGGACCTGTCGCCGCACCTCGGCTCCCGGCGTGAGGTCGGCGAGATCCTGCTGGCCAGCGGCGTACCGACCACCGTGCTGCGTGCCGCCGTCATCATCGGCTCCGGCTCGGCGTCCTTCGAGATGCTGCGGTATCTGACCGAGCGGCTGCCGGTCATGGTCACGCCGCGCTGGCTGGACACGCGGATCCAGCCGATCGCGGTCCGCGACGTACTGCGCTACCTGGTCGGCTCCGCCCAGATGCCCGCCGACGTGAACCGTGGCTTCGACATCGGTGGACCGGACGTCCTCACGTACCGCGAGATGATGCAGCGCTACGCAGGGGTCGCCGGTCTGCGGCCCCGGCGGATCGTGACCATCCCGCTGCTGACACCCGGACTGTCGAGTCACTGGGTCGGCCTGGTCACGCCGGTGCCGAGCGGCATCGCGCGGCCGCTGGTCGACAGCCTGGTGCACGAGGTGGTCTGCAAGGAACACGACATCGACCAATACGTTCCGCCGCGGCCGGAAGGCGGCATCGGCTTCGAGCGCGCCGTACAGCTCGCGCTGAAGAAGGTGCAGGACCTGGACGTCACCACGTCCTGGGCGTCCGCGCTGACACCTGGCGCACCGAGCGATCCGCTGCCCAGCGATCCGCAGTGGTCAGGTGGCTCGCTGTATGTCGACGAACGCTCCGAAGCCGTCGATGCGCCACCGGAGCGGCTGTGGCAGGTCATCGAGGGCATCGGCGGCGACCGCGGCTGGTACTCGTGGCGACTCGGCTGGTGGACCCGCGGCCTGCTGGACCGGGTCGTCGGTGGACCTGGTCTCCGCCGTGGCCGGCTGCACCCGGACAAGCTGTCGGTCGGCGACCCACTCGACTGGTGGCGGGTGGAGGCGCTGGAGCCCGGCCGGCTGCTGCGGCTGCGCGCGGAGATGCGGCTGCCCGGGGAGGCGTGGCTCGAGCTGCACGTCGGCACTGACGACCGCGGTCGGACGCTGTTCCGCCAACGTGCCCTCTTCCATCCCCGTGGTCTGCCGGGGGAGCTGTATTGGGCGGCCATCCGGCCGTTCCACGACGTCGTCTTCGGCGGCATGCAACGCAACATCGCCCACGCCGCCGAACAACCCGCCCCACAGCCTTTGCACCGACCTGCTCGACCTGCTCGACAACCGGAGGACAGATCATGATCGTCATCGAACGCGAAGTCACCGTGACCGCCGACCGCGGCCGGGTCTTCGACTACCTGTCCGACTTCCGCAGCACCGAGGAGTGGGACCCGGGCACAGTCCGCACCACGCTGGTCTCGGGCGACGGCGGCGTCGGTACGACGTACCACAACACGTCCCGCTTCAACGGGCGGGAGACGGAGCTGACCTATGTGGTCCAGGAGCACGAGCAGCCGGAGCGGATCATGCTGCGCGGCGAGAACCGGACGATCGTTGCCCACGACACCATGACGTTGCACAGCGAGTCGCACCACACACGGGTGACCTACCGCGCCGAGTTCGAGCTCAAAGGCCTCGCCCGGCTCGCCGGACCGTTTCTGCGCAAGTCGTTCGACCGGCTCGGCGACGAAGCCGAGGAAGGCTTACGCAACGCGCTCGGACGGCTGGCCGCATGAGCCGCGCGCTGGACACGGTTCTGGACCGGACCGTCGTCCCTGGGTACACCAAGCTCGGGTATCGCTTGCGGAGCAGGTCGTGGCCCGCTGACGACCCACGACCGAACGCGCTGGCCGGCCAGACCGCGGTGGTCACCGGCGCCCGCGGCGGCCTCGGCAAAGCGACCGCCGCGGGGCTGGCTGGTCTAGGCGCTGTTGTTCGCCTCGTGGTGCGTGATGCGGCCAAAGCGGCCGATGCCGTCGCTGACCTGCGGGCCGAGGTGCCAGACGCGACTTTCGTGGTGGACGAATGCGACGTCTCCGACCTGGATTCCGTACGCCGCTACGCCGCCACCCTCACCGGCCGCATCGACGTACTGGTGCACAACGCCGGAGTCATGCCGCCCGAACGCAAGGAGTCGCCCCAGGGCCACGAGCTGACTCTCGCGACCCACGTGCTCGGCCCGCTCCTCCTCACCGAGCTGCTCCGTCCGCGGCTCACCGGTGGCCGTGTCGTCCTGGTCGCGTCTGGTGGCATGTACACGCAGCAGCTGCCTGTGGACGACCCCGAGTACCGCAACGGCACGTACCGCGGCGCAACGGCGTACGCGCGCAGCAAACGCATCCAGGTCGCGCTGACTCCGCTCCTGGCCGCTGACCTGGCTCCTACCTTCGTAGGCACCATGCACCCCGGCTGGTCGCAGACACCCGGGCTGACCGACTCACTGCCGTTCTTCACCAGCCTCACCCGGCCGCTGCTCCGCACTGCAGCCCAAGGGGCCGACACTACGGTCTGGCTGGCCGCGACCGATCACACCTTGCCCACCGGCAAGTTCTGGCACGACCGCCAGACCCGCCCGGCCCACTACGTGCGTCACACCGAGCACTCCGAGGCCGACGTGCGCCGCTGCTGGGACTACTGCCGCGCTGCGGCCGGCATCAGCTGACCTGCATCACCGGCCGGCGTCAGGCGGCCTGCGTGAGCGGGCGACGGCGCAGGCGGGCGTTCTCGATCGCCGGGGGAGTGGCGGCGTAGTTGTCCGCCGGGTCGAGCTCGGTACCCGGTGGGACGATCTCGTCGATCCGGTCCAACACATCGTCGGACAGTACGACGTCGGCGGCGGACAGCAGGCTGTCCAGATGCTCCTGCGTCCGTGGTCCGATGAGCACCGCCGTCACCGCCGCATGCCGCCGTACGAACGCGGTCGCCAGGTGCGGCAGCGTCATACCCGCCTCGGCCGCCAGGGCTGCCAGCTTGTCCGCTGCCGCGGCCTTGGCCTGACCGGTCGGGGTCGACGGGTCGTAGCTGGACGGGCGGATCGACGCCCGGTGGCTCGCGGTGTGGTTGCGGCGGCCGGAGAGCCAGCCGCCGTTCAGCGGGCCGAACGTCAGCACGCCCAGGTTGTACCGCTGCGTGACCGGGAAGACCGATGCCTCCGCCCGGCGGGTGAAGATCGAGTACATGCACTGCTCGGTGAGGAATCGGTGCGTGGTGCGGCGCTCGGCCGCCCACTGTGCCTCGACGATCGTCTCCGCCGGGAACATCGACGCGCCGAACGCCCGGATCTTGCCGGCCTGCACCAGATCCGACAGCGCGGACAGGGTCTCGCTCTGATCGGTGTCGTGGTCGGGCCGATGCAGCTGGTACAGGTCGAGATGGTCGGTGCCGAGCCGGCGCAGGCTGTTCTCGACCGACTGCATGATCCAGCGGCGGGAGGCGCCGCTCTGGTTCGGGTCCGTGCCCATCGGCAAGCCGAACTTCGTCGCCAGCACCACGTCGTCGCGCCGGGTGCTCGCCGAGTCGTGGATGGTGGTTGTCGCCGGCAGCCGATTCTCACGACTCGGCGTCCGGCGGTGCTGAAGAGGGTGAGCCGCGAGCGTCATCGAGGCGATTCGGATGGCGCGTGGGAGTGCGAGGGCTGCTCGTCGCGGCGTTCACGAAGGTACGGCGAGGTGGCGCAGGGGCCGGCCGACTTCCACAACCGGCCCCGGCCTGACAGCACTACGGCGTACTGCGGCGGCGGGACCGAATGATTCTCTGACGGGGCGCCCTCGTGCGACCACATGCCACCGGTACATGCATCGGGGGTCCGGGGGCGGAGCCCCGCCGGGCGGGGTTTGGGAGTCGCACCCCAGAAAGCACGATGGGCGATCCAAGTCGACGGTTCGTCGACACAGATCGCCCAGATCGTCTGCGCCCCCGGCAGGATTCGAACCTGCGCACCCGCCTCCGGAGGGCGGTGCTCTATCCCCTGAGCTACGGGGGCTCAGGAACGTGCAGAACAGTAGCAGGAACCCGGCCCAAATCCCGAATTGACCCCGCCGTTCGGCTGGAACAGGAACCACCCGCCAGCTCGTGGGGGGCTCGAACAGGCAATTTCGTGTTCAACGCCCCCGCAGCCTGTTCAAGCCCCCGGAAGCTGTTCGCGGTCCCGTCACCCGTACGACGTCCCACAGTCCCGGAGTCCCACAGTCCCTGGAGTCCCACAGTCCCGGAGTTCGCTGACCGGGGTTGGTGGGTGGCTGGGGCGGTGCTGCGGAGTGACCGCGTGGGGCTCAGGGGGTGTGGGTCGGGGTTTGTGGTGCGACCGGGGGCGTACGGGTTGGCCCTGAGTGGACCCTGGATCGTCCGTGGCGTGGGATCAGATGACGGATGGGCACCGTCATAGTGGACGTAAGCCTGACAGCGGAAAGGAAACGGTTCTTATGGCCAGCTCTCTGGTTCGCCCGGTACACGGTCGGTGGATCGGCGGTGTCTGCGCCGGACTGGCTCGCCGGTTCGGTATCTCGGCCAACACGATGCGGCTGATCTTCGTGATCAGCTGCCTGTTGCCCGGGCCACAGTTCCTGATCTACGTCGTGCTCTGATTCCTGATGCCGTCGGAAGACTGAGCAACACCCCGGCACCCGGCCCTGGCGGTGCACCTGGCAATCTGGCGGGCATGAGAGCAGGCAGGTGGCGCCCGGCGGCCGGGGCGGTGGCTGCGCTCCTGGTCACCACAGTCTTCAGCGGCTGCCAGGTCGCCCCAGCAGCCCCGGCGGACGCCGTACTGCGGACCAGCGCCCCGCCATGGGACGCTCCCCGCGACGCCGTGTCGTACATCGACAAGGCCGGCTTCGAGCGGCTCCCACTCGACTTCTCCGGCCCGGCGCCGTACACGCTCACCATCGGCGTCGAGGTCGACGGCAAACCGGTCCAGGTCCCAGCTGGTATCGGTGTCGACAAGCTGCGCGCCGTGCAGGCGCCCGTCCACACCCACACCACCGACGGCCAGGTCTGGGTGGAGGCGAAGACGGCCGAGGAGAAACCGACGCTGGCTCAGTTCTTCACCCTCTGGGGTCTGCGGTACGACGCCAACTGCCTCGCCGACGCCTGTGGACAACTGAGGGTCACCGTCGACGGCAAACCGGCGCCCTGGAACACCCCACTGCTGCGCAACAGCTCCGTCACAGTCAGTGCCCAGAGCTGATCCCGTACCGGGCTGTGGATGCTGAGTCAAGGGTTTCGGGCGCTGACCATTAGGCTGATCCGGTGACTCCGGAACAGCTCGCTGAGAAGATCCTGCAGGCCCTGGCCGCGCTCGCCGCCGACGGCACGATCACCGTCGAGGGCGGGCTGCCGCGCGAGTTGAAGGTCGAGCGACCCAAGAACCCCGAGCACGGGGACTACGCCACCAACGTCGCGATGCAGCTCGGCAAGCGCGCCGGGCTGAATCCGCGTCAGTTCGCCGAGCTGCTGGCCGCCAAGCTGCGCGACGACGAGGCGATCACCGCCGTCGACATCGCCGGCCCCGGCTTCATCAACCTGCGGGTGGCGGCCGATGCCCAGGGCAAGGTCGCGCAGTCGATCCTGGAGGCGGGCGAGACGTACGGCACCAGCGACAGCCTGCACGGCCGGACGATCAACCTCGAGTTCATCTCGGCGAACCCGACCGGTCCGCTGCACCTCGGCCACACCCGCTGGGCCGCCGTCGGTGACGCGCTGGCCCGGGTGCTGGCCGCGGCCGGCGCGACGGTCACGCGCGAGTTCTACATCAACGACCGCGGCAATCAGATGGACAAGTTCGGCGCCAGCCTGCAGGCGGCGGCGCGCGGGCAGGAGATCCCCGAGGACGGGTACCACGGCGAGTACATCCTCGACCTGGCGAAGCGGATCGTCGACGAGGTCCCGGGCATCCTCGAACTGCCGGACGACGAGCAGCTGATCGCGTTCCGCGAGGCGGGGTACGAGCGGCAGCTCAAGGAGCAGCAGGACCAGCTCGAGCAGTTCCGGACCAAGTTCGACGTGTGGTTCTCCGAGCGCAGCCTGCACGAGCAGGACGGCGTACCGCATGCGATCCAGAAGCTCCGCGACCAAGGGCACCTGTACGACGCCGACGACGCGCTGTGGATGCGGACGACGGACTTCACCGACGACAAGGACCGCGTGCTGATCCGGTCGAACGGCGAGCCGACGTACTTCGCCTCCGACGCGGCGTACTACGTGAACAAGCGCGAGCGCGGCTTCGAGACCTGCATCTATCTGCTCGGCGCCGACCACCACGGGTACGTGAACCGGCTGAAGGCGATCGCGGCCTGCGCCGGCGACGACCCGGAGCACAACATCGAGATCCTCATCGGCCAGCTGGTGAAGATCCTCAAGGGCGGCGAGGAGATGCGGCTGTCCAAGCGCGCCGGCACCATCGTCACGCTCGCCGAGCTGGTCGAGGAGGGTGGCGTCGACGCCTTGCGGTACACGCTGTGCCGCTATCCGGCGGACTCGCCGCTGACGCTGGACATCGAGGAGATGACCCGCCAGGCCAGCGAGAACCCGGTGTACTACGTGCAGTACGCGCACGCCCGGCTCGCCTCGATCCTGCGCAACGCCGACGAGCTCGGCATCAAGCTGGACGAGTTCGACCCGGGTCTGCTCAGCCACGAGCGTGAGGGCGATCTGCTGCGCGCGCTCGCCGAGTTCCCGCGGGTCGTCGCCACCGCGGCGGAGCTGCGTGAGCCGCACCGCGTCGCGCGGTACCTCGAGGACACCGCGTCCGCGTTCCACAAGTTCTACGACAGCTGCCGTGTGCTCCCACGCGGCGACGAGGAGGTGGAGCCGGTGCACAAGGCTCGCCTGACCCTGGTGTCCGCGACCCGGACTGTCCTCGCCAACGGGCTCGACCTGCTCGGCGTCTCCGCACCGGAGCGGATGTGAGGGCGCACGAGGCGGGCGCGCTGCACGCCGACATCGGCCACCGCAGCCCGTCCTGGCTCCGCGCGCCCGGCGACGTCAACGACCTCGTTCCGCAGCTGTGGTCGTCGACCGCGAAGAAGACCGCCGAGGGATCGCTGGTGGTCGGCGGTGTAGACGTGCGTGACCTGGTCGCAGAGCACGGCAGCCCGGCGTACGTGCTGGACGAGGACGACTTCCGTGCCCGCGCCCGCGCGTTCAAGCACGCCTTCAAGGACTTCGACGTCTACTACGCCGGCAAGGCGTTCCTGTGTACGACGGTCGTCCGCTGGGTGATGGAGGAAGGGCTGAACCTCGACGTCTGCAGTGGGGGAGAGCTGGCCGTCGCGCTGCGAGCCGGTGCCGACCCGAAGCGGCTCGGGTTCCACGGCAACAACAAGTCCGAGTCCGAGCTGGCCCGCGCACTGGACGCCGGCGTCGGGCGGATCATCGTCGACTCGCAGTACGAGATCACCCGGCTGATCGAGCTGGCCCGGGAGCGGGACGTCGTCGCGCCGGTGATGATCCGGGTCACCGCGGGCGTCGAGGCGCACACCCACGAGTACATCGCGACCGCCCACGAGGATCAGAAGTTCGGGTTCTCGATCACCTCCGGCGCGGCGTACGAGGCCGTTGCCCGAGTCAACGAAGCGCCCGAGCTGGAGTTGCTCGGCCTGCACTCGCACATCGGCTCGCAGATCTTCGACTCGTCCGGCTTCGAGGTGGCCGCGAAGCGCGTGATCGCCTTGCACGCAAGGGTTTCCGAGGAGCTCGGCGTCGACATGCCGGAGCTCGACCTGGGCGGCGGCTTCGGCATCGCGTACACCACGCAGGACGACCCGTCCGACCCCGCGCAGCTGGCGACCGAGATGGGCAAGATCGTCGAGCACGAGTGCCGTGCGTTCGGCGTCGACGTCCCGAAGGTGTCGATCGAGCCCGGTCGCGCGATCGTCGGCCCGGCGGTCTGCACGGTCTACTCGGTCGGCACCGTCAAGGAGGTCGAGCTGGACGCCGGCGCCGCCCGGACGTACGTGTCGGTGGACGGCGGGATGAGCGACAACATTCGTGCCGCGCTGTACGACGCCGACTACTCCTGCACGCTCGCCAACCGGTACTCCGACGCCGGCCCGACGCTCGCGCGCGTGGTCGGTAAGCACTGCGAAGCCGGTGACATCGTCGTCAAGCACGAGTTCCTGCCCGCCGACGTGCAGCCCGGTGACCTGGTCGCCGTGCCCGGGACCGGTGCGTACTGCCGGTCGATGGCGAGCAACTACAACCACGTACCGCGGCCACCGGTGATCGCGGTGAAGGACGGTCACACGCGCGTCGTCGTACGGCGTGAGACCGAGGACGACCTGCTTCTCCTGGACATGGGGGCCGAGTGAACGACAACGTGAAGGACGGCAAGCCCCTCAAGGTGGGCCTGCTCGGTTGTGGAGTGGTCGGCACCGAGGTGGTGCGGATCCTGACCGAGCAGGCGGACCATCTCGCGGCCCGCGTCGGCGCCCGGCTGGAGATCGCCGGGATCGCGGTCCGGCGCCCCGGCCGCGCCCGTGACATCGCCGTCGACCCCGGCCTGATCACGACCGACGCCCAGGCGCTGGTGTCCCGCGGCGACCTGGACCTGGTGATCGAGGTGATCGGCGGCCTCGAGCCGGCCCGCAGCCTGATCCTGACCGCGCTCGAGCACGGCGCCTCGGTCGTCACCGCGAACAAGGCCCTGCTCGCCGAGGACGGCCCGGCGCTGTTCGCGGCCGCGGAGAAGTTCGAGCGCGACCTGTACTTCGAGGCCGCGGTCGCCGGCGCGATCCCGATCCTGCGGCCGCTGCGCGAGTCGCTCGCCGGCGACGACGTGGTCCGGGTGATGGGCATCGTCAACGGCACCACGAACTACATCCTCGACAAGATGGACACCACCGGTGCCGGGTTCGACGAGGCACTCGAGGAGGCCCAGGCGCTCGGGTACGCCGAAGCGGACCCGACGGCCGACATCGAGGGGTTCGATGCGGCGGCCAAGGCGGCGCTGCTGGCCAGCCTGGCGTTCCACACCCGCGTGTCGATCGCCGACGTACACCGCGAGGGCATCACCGAGGTCACCGCGACCGACATCGCGTCCGCGCGCGAGATGGGCTGCGTGGTGAAGTCGCTGGCGATCTGCGAGCTCGACGAGGTGAGCGACTCGGTCAGCGCCCGCGTGTACCCGGCGATGATTCCGGCCAGCCACCCGCTGGCCAGCGTGCGGGACGCGTACAACGCCGTTTTCGTGGAATCCAAAGCGGCCGGCCAGCTGATGTTCTATGGTCGTGGTGCCGGCGGCGCCCCGACGGCCAGTGCAGTCCTCGGGGATCTGGTGTCCGCCGCGCGCAACCGGCTCAAGGGTGTGCCGGGGGTCGGCGAGTCGTCGTACACCCAGCGAGCCGTGCGGCCGATGGGCGAGGCAACGACCCGTTACCACGTGTCGCTGGACGTGGCCGACAAGGCCGGTGTGCTGGCGGCGGTGGCCCATGCCTTCGCTGAACACGACGTGTCGATCCAGACCGTCCGCCAGGAGGGCCGGGGCAGTGACGCGCAGTTGGTGGTGGTCACCCACACCGCGACCGATGCCGCGTTGTCCGCGACCGTGGAGTCCTTGCGGGACATGGACATCGTCCGTGAAGTCAGCAGTGTGATGCGGGTAGAAGGCGAGTAGCGACAATGGTTCACCAGTGGCGTGGCGTGATCGAGGAGTACCGAGACCGGCTTCCCGTTTCGGCGGACACGCCGGTGGTCACGCTCGGCGAGGGCGGGACGCCGCTGGTGGCCGCGCAGTGGCTGAGCGAGCAGACCGGATGCGAGGTCTGGCTCAAGGTCGAGGGCAACAATCCGACCGGCTCGTTCAAGGACCGCGGCATGACCGTGGCGATCTCGCTGGCCGCGCAGGCCGGTGACAAGGCCGTCGTGTGCGCCTCGACCGGCAACACGTCCGCATCGGCGACGGCGTACGCCGTACGCGCCGGACTGCTGCCGCTGGTGGTGATTCCCGCGGGGCGGATCGCGAAGGGCAAGCTGGCCCAGGCGGTCGTGCACGGTGCGAAGCTGATCCAGATCGACGGCGGCTTCGACGACTGTCTGCGGATCGTCCGCGAGCTCGGCAAGAACTACCCGGTCGCCCTGGTGAACTCGGTGAACCCGGTCCGCCTGGAAGGGCAGAAGACCGCGTCCTTCGAGGTGTGCGACGCGCTCGGTGACGCCCCGGACCTGCATCTGCTCCCGGTCGGCAACGCGGGCAACATCTCGGCCTACTGGAAGGGCTACCTGGAGTACGCCAAGGACAAGCTCGCCACTCGGACGCCGCGGATGTGGGGATTCCAGGCCGAGGGGGCCGCGCCGATCGTGCGCGGTTCGATCGTCGAGCAGCCGGAGACGGCCGCGACCGCGATCCGGGTCGGCAACCCGGCCTCCTGGACGCTCGCCGAGGCCGCGCGGGACGAGTCCGGCGGCCGAATCGAGATGGTCACCGACGAGCAGATCCTGACCGCGCAGCGGGAGCTCGCGGTGCGCGAAGGTGTGTTCGTCGAGCCCGCGTCCGCGGCCGGCGTCGCCGGTCTGCTGCAGGCGAAGGCGGACGGTTCGCTACCGGGCGGTTCGACTGTGGTGATCACGGTGACCGGCCACGGTCTGAAGGACATCGACACCGCGCTGGGACACGTTGCGTACGAGGAGCCGGCGGTGACTCCCGCCGACACCGACGCCGTGGCTCGCGTCGCCGGTCTGGCCTGATCAGCATGGCGAGCAACGACGCTGCGAAGCCGGACGCGCGCTCCGGTGGGACCGGCCGGCGGCCGTGCGACCAGGTGCGAGTGCGGGTGCCGGCGACGAGCGCGAACCTCGGGCCCGGGTTCGACGCGTTCGGCCTCGCGCTGACGCTGTACGACGACCTCGTCATCACCCCGTGCGCGTCCGGGATCACGGTGTCGGTGACCGGCCGCGGCGCCGGCGAAGTACCGCTCGACGAGACGCATCTCGTGGTGCGGTCGATCCACGCCGGGCTCGAGGCCCTGGGGGCGTCGGTGCCGGGCTTCACCTTGCGTTGCGAGAACCGGATCCCGCACGGGCGCGGCCTCGGATCGTCGTCCGCGGCGATCGTCGGCGGGCTCGCGGCGGCGTTCGCGCTGGCCGACGAACCGCTCGATCGGGAGCGTCTCCTCGTCCTCGCGAACGAGATCGAAGGACACCCCGACAACGTGGCGGCCGCGGCCTTCGGCGGGTTCACAATCGCTTGGACAGAAGGCGGAACGGGGCGCGCACTCCGTTTGGATCCGGCGCCCGGACTCGCCGCGGTGGCGTACGTACCGGACAATCGCGTGCTGACCAAACAGGCGCGCGGATTGCTGCCACGCGTTGTTTCCCACACCGACGCGGCGGCCAACGCGGGCAAGGCCGGGCTGCTGGTCGCGGCGGTCACCGGCCGGCCCGAGTTGCTGCTCACCGCGACCGAGGACCGGCTGCATCAGGAGTACCGCGAACCGGCCATGCCGGAAAGCCTCGCGCTGGTGCACAAACTGCGCGGCAGCGGGCTGGCCGCGATCGTCAGCGGGGCCGGTCCGACGGTCGCCGTACTCGGCAGTCAGGACGGCAACTCCGCAGGTCAGGGCCAGTTCTTCCGCAGTACGCCGGAGCCTCCGGACGGCTGGGCCAAGCACGAGTTGGCGATCGATCCAGTCGGCGTACAGGTCTGGTCGCTGGAGGTCGGCTGACACCGGGAATTCCGGGTCGCTGACACGCGTTGTACCGACTGGGTCGGCAGAAGGACCGCTAGTGGTGCTAGTCTCGACTCACCCGATCCCCTCCAGGTGATCGGTGTGCTCTCGTCACGATCCGGGCTGTGCTCCCGGCACTCTGTGTTGTGTGGCGACCCTCCTGCGGATGTGATCTTGCGCCGCCTGCGCCGGAGATGTCCGGGGGGACTCAGATCGAAGCGAGAGGCTCTTGTACCCCCACGTGCCCGTTGTGCGGCCGTGGGTGGAATGACATTGGTCGATGTGCCTTACGGGCCGTCGACGATCCGTGTGGGAAGGACCTCACGTGACAGAAACTGTTCAAGCCTCCAGCGGAGCTGACGCCGCGGCGACCACCGCGACGCGTCGCCGGAAAGCTGGCGGCGGCCTCGAGGGCATGCTGCTCCCCGAGCTCAAGCAGCTCGCCGGGACGCTCGGCATCAAGGGCATCGGCGCGCTGCGCAAGGGCCAGCTGATCGAGGCGATCAAGGCCGCCCAGGCCGGCGGTTCGGCCGGTTCTTCTGCGGGCGGCTCGACCGGCGGTACCCGGGCGAAGGCGCAGCCGAAGACGACGCAGCCCACGCTCGACGAGGCCGCCGACGCGCCCGCGGGTGACACCGCGGAGGCGCCCAAGCGGGAAGGCGGCAGTCGCCGCACCCGTGCCGCCCAGAAGAACGCCCAGAAAGACTCTCAGCCGGAGCCGCAGCAGGACCTCCGGCCCGCCGCGCAGACCGATGGTGGCGACACCGCTGCCCGGGCAGCGCAGCCCGAGCCGACGGCCACGACCGGTGCCACCGAGCGGGTGGAGACCCGCAGCGACGAGCGCGCCGAGGACCGCGGTGACAGCCGGGGCGACCGTGCTGACCGTGCTGACCGTGGTGACCGTGGTGACCGTGGCGACAGCCGTGGTGACGACCGGGAGCGTGGCGACGACCGCGGCGACCGTGGCGATCAGGGCGGCCGCAACCGCGACCGGAACCGGGACAACAACCGCGACCGCAACCGCGAGCAGAACCGTGACGCCAACCGTGACCAGAACCGCGACGGCAACCGGGAGCAGGGGCGGGAGCAGAACCGCGACGGCCGCGACGGTCGTGATGGTCGCGACGGCAACCGGGACAACCGGGACGGCAACCGGGACCGCGCCGACCAGCGCAACCGGCAGGACCAGAACGAGCGCGGCGAGGAAGGCGAAGGCCGTCGCCGGCGCCGCCGGGGCCGCGACCGGGAGCGCAACCGCGACGGCCAGCCCGCCGGCGCCGGCCGCACCCGCGGCCGCGGCGAGCGGTACGACGCGGAGCCGACGATCACCGAGGACGACATCCTCGTCCCGGCGGCCGGCATCCTCGACGTGCTCGACAACTACGCGTTCGTCCGGACCAGCGGCTACCTGCCCGGCCCGAACGACGTGTACGTCGCACTCTCGATGGTGAAGCGCTACGGCCTGCGCAAGGGCGACGCGATCACCGGTGCGGTGAAGCAGCCGCAGGAGGGTGAGCGCAAGGAGAAGTTCAACCCGCTGGTCCGGATCGACACCGTCAACGGTGCGGACCCGGAGATCGCCAAGCAGCGGCAGGACTTCAACAAGCTCACCCCGCTGTACGCGACCGAGCGGCTCCGGCTGGAGACCGAGCCGGGCGTCCTGACCACCCGGATCGTCGACATCGTCAGCCCGATCGGCAAAGGCCAGCGCGGCCTGATCGTCTCGCCGCCGAAGGCCGGTAAGACGATGGTGCTGCAGGCGCTCGCGAACGCGATCACCACGAACAACCCCGAAGTACACCTGATGGTCGTGCTGGTGGACGAGCGGCCCGAAGAGGTCACCGACATGCAGCGCACGGTCAAGGGCGAGGTGATCGCCTCGACGTTCGACCGGCCGGCCGACGACCACACCACGGTCGCGGAGCTGGCGATCGAGCGCGCGAAGCGGCTGGTCGAGCTCGGCCACGACGTCGTCGTCCTGCTCGACTCGATCACCCGGCTGGGTCGCGCCTACAACATCGCCGCGCCGGCCAGCGGCCGGATCCTGTCCGGTGGTGTGGACTCGTCCGCGCTGTACCCGCCGAAGCGGTTCTTCGGCGCGGCCCGCAACATCGAGGACGGCGGCTCGCTGACGATCCTCGCGACCGCGCTGATCGAGACCGGCTCGAAGATGGACGAGGTGATCTTCGAGGAGTTCAAGGGCACCGGCAACATGGAGCTCCGGCTGCGCCGCGAGTTCGCCGACCGGCGGATCTTCCCGGCGATCGACGTGGTCGCCTCGGGTACCCGTCGCGAGGAACTGCTGATGTCCAAGGACGAGACCCAGGTGGTCTGGAAGCTCCGCCGGGTGCTGTCCGCGCTCGACGGGCAGGCCGCGCTCGAGTTGCTGATCGGCAAGCTCAAGGAGAGCAAGTCGAACATCGAGTTCCTGCTCCAGGTCAACAAGACCACCCCGTCCACCGGCACCACCCACAACACCACCAACGGCGACTGACCCAGCGCGGGGGCGCCACCCAGCGCCCCCGCCCACTGGCCCGTCCCACTCCGACCACGACGACCACTGCGGC